>NZ_JAMWXW010000050.1:0-50716 GCF_031570135.1 Paraburkholderia sp. USG1
CTCCCCCGCAGCAGACAGAAACCCCACCCCAAAAAGGTGGGGTTTCTGCGTTTACCAACCCCTCCACACCGCCCTTACAGAACCGGATCAGCGCGAAAACCCGACACGAATCCGACACGAACAACCCCCTTCACTCCTTCCCCAGCCGCACCGCCTTCGCGTAGCCCGTCAGCTCCAATTTCCCGGTATTGTCCCGAGATCCATTTCGACTTCTATCCTTTTACAACTGCCCCACACTGGAGCAAAAAATAGCTCCTTCCCACGGGCACAAGCTGTCCTAAAAACAGTTTGATAAATTCCGTCAGTTCTTCCTACGCGCATCGCGTAGCTGCCCGCTACCTTAACATCCATCTCAAAATACTGTATAAATATACAGTGAAAAATCGTTGCTTCATGCTTGCCCGATGTCGGGCAGGGCGGAGCATTCCCTATTCAAGAGCGTGTCTATGGCAGCAGCGATTCAGCTGGCGACGACCGCGCTGTCGTCCAAATTGCGACGTCAGGTGTGGCAGGGCAATGAGCTTGCCGAGGCGGACTCGCGTGTGATTTCCAGCGGTTATGCCGAACTGGATAAGTTGTTGCCGGGACAGGGCTGGTCGGCTGGCGGCCTGACGGAGTTATTGATCGAACATGGTGGCGTGGGTGAAGTACGTCTGCTAGCCCATGCGCTTTGTTATCTGACGAAGCAGGCCGGGCGGCATGTCATGCTCGTGGCGCCTCCATATCAACCATGCGCGGCGGCTTTGAGCGCTTGGGGTGTCGATGTCGAGCGAGTCTTATGGGTGCGTTCGAGTGAAGACCAGGCCCTGTGGGCCGCTGCTCAGGCCTTGAAGCAGGATGGCATTGGCGCGGTCCTGGTTTGGCTGCCGAATGCGCGCGCCGACAAAGTCCGGCGTCTCCAGGTGGCGGCTCAGGAGTCGGCCTCGCTGGCATTTTTGATCCGGCCTATCGAGTCGGCCCGGCAATCTTCCCCGGCACCGTTGCGAATGATCTGCGAGCCGCTCTTGCCGGCCAATGCGCAGACGATCAACCGTCGTCAATGGCTACAGGAGATTGGTTTGTCGATCGACATCTTCAAGCGTCGCGGGCCGCCGCTAGCTGAGCCTCTTCGGCTTGTTTTGCCTTTACAAAGCGTTTTGTTGCCGGAAAACGGGGTCGGCAGTCATCAAGAACCAGAGATCAAACATGCTGTGGATCGCAGTCACATTGCCACTCTTGTCACTGGAAGCGGTGAAGCCTCTCGTGCCGCTCCCGGCTGGTTTGCTCGCGAAGTCGAATCGGCGTGAGTCGCGCGACGAAGCAGGCCAACCCCACAATGCCGAAGACATCGATAAAAGGCATTGCTACGCCCTGGCCGATCATGCGCACATCCTGATGCCGGATTTCGATGCACTGCGCGCCGGCGTGCATGCAGGTCACTCGCGTTCATATGCATTGGCGTTGGCACCGGGGCTTGAACTGCTTGCCGCCGACGCCGCCCGCGAAACTCAGTCGTTCGAATCAATCGCGCTTGCATTGCTGGCGTACACACCGAAAGTGTCGCTTGCCGACGCGCACACCCTGCTGCTGGAAGTCGGTTCCGGTTTGAGGTTGTTCGGCGGCTTGCGCGCGTTGTTGGCTCGGGTGTCCGCCACGGTGGCGGAGTTTGGCTATACGGCGCGCATTGCCTGTGCGCCGACCGCCTGGGGCGCGTGGCTGTTGGCACAGGCGCGCTGTGCTCAGCAAGGGCGTCGCTGGCATGTGGTCAAGGAAACCTCGCTCGCGCGCGTGCTCGATGGTTTATCCGTATCGCTACTGCCGGTCACGCAGGCGCATCGCGATGCGTTTTCGCATGTCGGCTGTACGACACTGGCCGATTTGGGTCAGTTGCCACGCTCGGGTATCGTGCGACGTTTCGGTAGCGGAATTCTGGATCTGCTGGCGCAGGCGTATGGTACGCGCCCAGATCCACGCGAATCGTTTCGGGCGCCGGCGTCGTTTCATGCGCAACTGGAGTTGCCCTCGCGGGTCGATAACGCGGATGCATTGCTGTTTGCCGCGCGTCGGCTGATTGTGCAGTTAGCCGGCTGGCTGAGCGCGCACCATGCGGCGCTCAGCGGTTATACGTTGCTGCTCGAGCATGAATTGGCGTCCCGTCATGCACCGAAGACATCGAGTCTGAAGGTCGCATGGGCCATACCGTCGCGTGATGCCGAGCATCTGATCTGGTTGCTGCGGGAAAAACTCAATCAGACAGTGCTGGTGGCACCGGTTATCGAGTTGAAGCTGGTGGCGGATCAGATCGGTGAATATGCCGGGCAGTCGGACACCTTGTTCCCCATGCCCGAATCGGATGGGGATTCGATTGCACGTCTGCTCGAACGCCTGAGTGCGCGGTTGGGGCCTGAGAATGTGCTGCAGATGTCGGTGCAGGACGATCATCGTCCCGAACGGGCGATGCGCGTTGAAGCCTATCAGGCGCAAGCGTTTTCGCGCAAGAAGCGTTCGCCAGCGAAGTCCCGGTCGAAACTCAAAGCGGACCAAACCTGGCTGACCGATGAGTTGCGGCACGCTGCCGCGGAGGAAGGGCGCGAAGACGGCGAGAGGGCTACACAGGCCAGCCAACACCCATCCAGAACGAGTAACGCTAGCAATACCAACACATCCGCACCGCAACCCAACAACGCACAGACGTCCCTCGACCTACCCGACAGCGCGTTGCCTTCCCAGCCTCGCCCTGTCTGGATGCTCGATAAGCCGCTGCGTCTGATGATGCGTGACCAGCGGCCGATCTATCGCCGGCCGCTGAAAATGCTCACGCGTACCGAACGGATTGAGGCAGGGTGGTGGGACGGCAACCGTGTCGAGCGCGATTACTACGTCGCGGCCGATGACGGCGGCCATATGTTCTGGGTATACCGCGAACGTCTTAGCGGCGAGTGGTATTTGCAGGGTTTATTCGGCTGAACATCATGCCTCTATCCCAGCCATCATTCCTTGCGAAGCAGACACTTGCCACCCATTTGCCGGCATATGCCGAGTTGCATTGCCTGACTAATTTCTCTTTTCTGCGTGGCGCTTCACATCCTTATGAACTCGTCGAGCAGGCGATGTCGCGTGGCTATAGCGCGCTCGCGATCACCGACGAATGCTCGCTGGCAGGCGTCGTTCGAGCCCATACGGCGTTGAAGGAAATGAGGGAGGAGCGGGAGCGTCAGCAGAAAGAGCGCGAGGATAAGGCCAAAGCGGCCAAAGCGGAGCAGGCGGCAGCGCCTTTGGAAGATGCATCGAAAACTGGAGCTATACAACAGGAAGCCGAAGAAATAGAGGATGCCGAATCATTAAAACCCCTCCCTCATCTGATCATCGGCAGTGAACTCAATCTGACTGACGAAATCGGCGAACCCTTCTGCACCCTGGTTGCGCTAGCAACCAACCGCAACGGTTACGGCAATCTTTCCGAACTGATCACGCTGGCCCGCTCGCGCGCTGACAAAGGCAGTTATCGACTCGGTCCGTCAGACTTCACCGATTCCTTGCCCCATCTGGCACATCTGCAGACATTGCCTGATTGCGTCCTGATGCTCGTGCCGCAGCGCGCGGCGACACTCTCGCATACGCTGCGTTGTGCGCATTGGCTCGCATCATTCGCTGCACAGCGTGCGTGGATCGCGCTCGAACTCTGGCAAACAGGTAGCGACGATCTTCAGATCGACGCCTTGCGCATGATTTCAAAAGCGAGCGGTTTGCCACTGGTCGCGGCAGGTGGCGTTCTAATGCATGCCCGCTCGCGCAAGCCTTTGCAGGATACGATGACCGCGATCGGCCTCGTCACGCCGCTATCGGCATGCGGTCACGCGCTCGAAGCGAATGCGGAGCGCCACATGCGTACGCGCGTACGGCTCGGCAAACTGTATCCGCGCGATACGCTGGAAGAAACGCTGCGTATCGCCGCGCTATGCCGCTTCTCGCTGGACGAACTCAAGTATGAGTATCCCGAAGAACTGGTGCCCGTCGGCGAGTCGCCATCGAGTTATCTGCGCAAGCTGGTCATGGCCGGCGCGATGGAGCGCTGGCCTGAAGGCATGGACCTGAAGCGGATCGGTCAGATCGAAAAGGAGTTGGCGCTGATTGCCGATCTGAAGTACGAAAAGTATTTTCTGACGGTGCACGATATCGTGAGTTTCGCGCGCTCCAGAAACATTCTGTGTCAGGGTCGAGGTTCGGCGGCGAATTCGATTGTTTGCTATTGCCTGCACGTGACGGAAATCGACCCTGTGAACATGAACATGTTGATCGAACGATTCATCTCCCGCGCGCGCAACGAACCGCCTGATATCGACGTCGACTTCGAGCATCAGCGGCGCGAAGAGGTGATTCAATATATCTACACGAAGTACGGCCGTCATCGAGCGGCGCTTACTGCATCGCTGATTACGTATCACGCGCGCAGTGCGCTAAAAGATGTGGGCAAGGCGTTGGGGCTCGAGGCGTCGTTGATCGAGCGGATCAGCAAGTCGCAACAATGGTGGGACGGCACGGATGCGGTCGCGGGATATCTGGCCGAAGCGGGCTTCGACGCCAACTCGCACATCACGCAGAATCTGATTCGCCTCACCGGGGAGTTGCGCAGCTTTCCGCGTCATCTGTCGCAACACGTCGGCGGGTTTGTGATTGCGAAAGACAAGCTGTCGCGACTCGTGCCGATCGAAAACGCGACGATGAAAGACCGTAGCGTGATCGAATGGGACAAGGACGATATCGACGCGCTCAAGCTGCTGAAAGTCGACGTGCTGGCGCTCGGTATGTTGTCGGCCATTCGGCGCGCATTGGAATTCGTTGCATTAAGGCGCGGTTTTCCGAAGTTCCGGGTGCAGGATATTCCGCGCGAGGATCGGGCTGTCTACGAAATGTGCGGGCATGCCGATACGATCGGCGTATTCCAGATCGAATCGCGTGCGCAGCAAAGCATGCTGCCGCGCCTGAAGCCCAACAAGTACTACGATCTCGTGATCGAAGTGGCGATCGTACGGCCCGGGCCGATTCAGGGCGGCATGGTGCATCCCTATCTGCGCCGCAAGCAGGGCCTCGAACCGGTCGACTATGCGAAGGATGAACTTCGTCCCGTGCTCGAACGCACACTCGGCGTGCCGATTTTCCAGGAACAGGTCATGCATCTGGCAATGGTTGCGGCGGAATATAGCGGCGAGCAGGCCGATCAGTTGCGGCGCGCCATGGCAGCATGGCGGCGCAGTGGCAACCTTGCGAAGTATCAGAAGGATTTGAACAAGCGAATGCTCAAGCGCGGCTATGAGCAGGAGTTCATCGACCGCATCTGCAAACAGATCGAAGGCTTCGGCGAGTATGGTTTTCCGGAGAGCCATGCGGCGAGTTTCGCATTGCTCGTCTATCTCAGCGCGTGGTTGAAGCGCTACGAACCGGCTGCCTTTCTGGCTGGTTTGCTGAACAGTCAGCCGCTGGGGTTTTACTCGCCGTCGCAACTCGTTCAGGACGCGAAACGTCACGGCGTCAAGGTATTGCCACCCGACGTGACCTTGAGCGATTGGGAGTCGACATTCGAAAGACGCGGTCATGAAGGGCGGCGGATCTCATCGGGCGAAACCTGTTTGCATCGTCAGCAGACCGTACTATCTGCTCAGCAATTGCGCGATCTTTCGCTGCGGCGCCTGACGGTGAGCAGGACGGTCCGGCGCGCCGCACAGCGATTGACTGCCCGCGTGTTTCAACCGTCGGACACCTATGGTGCGCGCGGTCCCGCCGTGCGCATCGGCATGCATCTGATCAAGGGCCTCGCGCAAGGGGTCGCCGAACGCATCATGGCGGCTCGCAACGACGCGCAATTTACCGATGTCGACGATCTCGCGCGCCGCGCGGCCTTGACGCGGCGCGATCTCGAAGCGCTTGCTGCGGCGAATGCGCTGGTCAGTATCGCGGGACATCGGCGCGAAGCGTGGTGGGCCGTGACGGCGCAGCACACGGTGCCCAGATTGCTCCGCGATGCGCCGATCGCCGAAGCGCCGCTGGCGTTGCCGCAGGCAGCAGAAAGCCGCGAAATCGTCGACGACTATGCGAGCCTCGGTCTCACGCTCAACCGTCATCCGCTCGCACTGTTGCGTGCGCGCCTTGCGCGACAGCGTTTTCGCTCTGCCGCCGAACTTGCCGCCTGTCAGCACGGCACGCTGGCGCGAGCGTGCGGCATCGTCACCGTGCGACAACGGCCAGGCACGGCAAACGGCACAGTGTTCGTGTCGATCGAAGACGAAACCGGTTCGATCAATGTGATCGTGTGGCCGTCGCTGGTGGAAAAGCAGCGCAAGGTTTTGCTGGGCGCATCGTTGCTGGCGGTCTACGGCGTTTTGCAGCGCGACGACGGCGTGGCTACCGGAGGCAATCATGCCGACAATGGCGTTCACGCGAATCAGGCCGGCAAGGCGAAACAGAAACACAAAGGCGAGGTGATCCATCTCGTCGCCCATCGCCTAGAGGACCACAGCGAATGGCTCGGCGAACTGGCTACGGCGAGCCGCGATTTTCACTGAGGCTGGCTGGCCGTAGGCAAGCGCGCCGGTTCGGCGTCAGGCTATCGTGCCGGTGCGCCGCACCCATCGCAACATGGGCGACTTCTCGTGGCCGGCCCCATCTGCCCGACGAGACGTTCTACGCCTGCGCGGCACCGCGCCACGGGAACGCGGCCAACACTTGCCGGATCGCCATATCGAACGGTGTACGGCGGCCGATCCCGAGCGCTTCGAGCCGGGTCGAAGCCAGGTGGCAGTTATGCGGGCGCGGCGTCGCATCGGTTGGCGTGCATTGCGGTGTCAGATGCGCGTCGAGTTGCAACGCTTCGGCAAGGCGCACGGCGATCTCGTACTTGTTCATCGGTTCGTCGCCCGACCATTGCACGATGCCGCGAATCGCATCGCCGCGCGCATGCAATTCGAGCATCTGCCGGATCACGAACGCGACGTCCGGCGTGAAGGTGGGATAACGGATTGCCCATGCATCCATGACGGCGGGTTGGCCAGCCGGTGCAGCCGACGCGGCGATCGCCGGCACGAGACTCGTCACGGCCGACTCGGCCCAACTGACGATCGGCCCGTACAGCAGCGGCAAACGCAGCACGCAGCCCAGGTCGGTCGATTCCATCAGCGCGCGCTCGCCCTCGAGTTTGCTGTGCCCATAGGCATTGAGCGGCGCGGGCACGGAATCGTGCTGGTAGGGCGGATGCGTGCCGTCGAACACGTAATCTGTGGAGATCGACAGTGTCCATGCGCCGCGCCGGTTCGCCGCTGCGGCAAGCGTGCGCACCGCATCGACGTTCAGCGCGCGGGCCAGCGCGGGATCGTGCTCGCACACGTCCGGTCGGCGCTCCGCCGCGGTAATCACGAGCGCGTCCGGCGCTTCGCGCTCGACGAACTGCTCGACCGCCCGCGCGTCGCGAATATCCAGCGCGATCTTGCCTGGCGCCGGCCGGCTGAATGCCGTGGCCACGACTTGCCAGCCGGCGTGCTGTGCCAGTTCGTCTGCGAGCGCGCGGCCGAGCAGCCCCGAGGCGCCGATGACGGCAACTTTAAACATGCCGTGAGCTCGCTTAGCGGACTGCGCCGGACGCGCCGGTTGTTGCGCGAGTTGCCGCGCCGGTTACCGTGTAACCGGCTTCGTCGATGGCGGCCTTGAGCGTCTCAGCCGGTTGCGCCGATTCGACCGTCACGCGCCCGGACGCCAGATCCACCTGGACCTGCGCGGCTTCATCGTGTTCGCGAATGGCGTTCGTGACCGCCGCGACACAATGCTGGCAGCTCATGCCTTCAACCTGGAATTCGATCGTCATCGGGATTACCTCGGGAAAATGGATATTGCGATAGTTGAATTATGCCTGCCGATCCGCAATTGAGTGGTGACCTTCCCATGATGGGAAGGTGTACGATCGATCCACATACTAGGGGAAACGCCATGAATATCGGTGAAGCGGCCCGCGTGTCGGGCGTCACGGCGAAAATGATTCGCTACTACGAAAGCGTCGGCTTGCTGGCGGCCAAAGCGCGCACGAGCGCCGGCTATCGCGTATACGGCCCGCAAGAGGTTCATTCGTTGCGCTTCATCCGCCAGGCGCGCCGGCTCGGCTTTCTGGTCGAAGACATTCGACGGCTGCTCGCACTGTGGCACGATCGCTCGCGCGCCAGCGCCGAAGTGAAGACGATTGCGCTGGAACACGTTGCAGAGCTGGATCGACGCATCGCCGAACTGACCGATATGCGCGACACGTTGGCGCACCTGGCCGACCATTGCCACGGCGACGACCGCCCCGATTGCCCAATTATCGAACGCCTTGCCGATACCGACCTGGTTTCAGGGCAGGGTTGTCATCCGATTTGACGTGTTGTGACGTCGGTTCGCAAGCCGAAGTCTGAATTCGCCGCAATTCGAGCAGTGTATGCACCAATATAATGCATAAAAATATAGGGAAACATCATTCATCGAGAAAAACGCATCTCGAATTCAGCGAAATCAATAACTTATGTGCACCGCGCCCGTGCACCATTCCAAAACGGAATGCACGTCATGCGGGCATTTCACTAGTAAGCCTGCACCATCGGTCTATAATTCGGGTTAACCCTTTTACGGGAAATCCCTGATGCCCAATCCACCGGGGATTCAATCTTGATCCTTGGAGAACATCATGTTTGCATACGTACTTGAAAAGCTGAGCACCTGGTTTGAAACTGCAGAACGTACCCGTCGTGAAGAGTACTTGGCTTCGTCTTCGGACATCGTCCAACTTGAACAGCGCATTCGTTCGCTCGAAAGCAATGGCTACTCCCTGTAAGTTTCAAATGCATCAAGTGTGACCTGGCAGCGCTAATGCGCGGCCGTGGCAGTAAAAGCGTTGAGCCCCGTCTGTCTATGCGGGGCTTTGTCACATCTGGGCTGCAAAAATCGCGGCCGGACGGCGCCCGAAAACTATTCGTGGCGAATATCGACTAGCCTCGCGCCTACCGTCGCGGTAAGGTAAAGCGTTTTCCGCGCAATCCGGCTTCTCAAACTCAACCGGTCCGCCCATGTCACCTGTCCGCACGCTTCCATCCATCCTGGTCCTGACCCTTGCAGCCTCGCTGACACCGGTCTTTGCCATGTCGAACGCTTCTGCCGCGTCGACCAGCGCGCGCAAGCCGGTGATTCTCGACTCGCAGAACGGTATCAGCGACGGTCAGAGCGGAACCGTGCTCCAGACCGCGCCGCTTTCGCGGCAGCCGATCGTCGAGGCGCAGCCCATCGCAACACCGGCCGAACTGGCGCCGAATTCGTCGATCCCGATCGTCGTTGCGCCGTATATCCAGTTGCCTGCAGGCGGGGCCATGCCACCGCAGTCGCAGCCCCGTCCAGCGCCTCGTCCGCAATAAGCGCTCGCGGCCCGATTGCTCCCGGCCGCTCTTCTCCCTTTCCATTGACGCTTCCGCGAGTAGCCGTCCGCAGCCGCCGCGCGTACGCCGGCACGCCTGTGTCTCGTGCGGTTGACGAGCCGCAGCGGCATGCACCATTGGGGTTTGGGCGCATGGCGCGGGCGAAACCGTCAGACGACAATCATCGCGCGGTCTATCGCCCGCGACTCAGGTCCGCATCAAGCCTGCGCCGCCGTATCGACGATAAACAGAACAAGGAGACATCGAATGCCGATTTACTGGATGCGACAGGCTGCCAGCGCTTGCGTCACGGTGCTCGCGCTGGTTGCGCTACCCGGCACCGCGCTCGCCAAAGACACGCCGGAGAAGCCCGCGCTGACAATGGCCGTCGGTGGTCTGCCGGGTCTTTACTATCTGCCGGTACTCACCGCTCAACAGTTGGGCTACTTCAAGGACGAAGGCCTCGATGTCACGCTCGAAGACTTCGCGGGCGGATCGAAAGCGCTGGAAGCGGTGGTAGGTGGCAGCGCCGACGTGGGCGCAGGCGCATTCGAGCACACGCTGTTCATGCAGGAAAAAGGGCAGCACTACCGGGCGTTCGCATTGATGGGACGCGCGCCGCAGATCGTTGTGGCGGTGCTGAAATCGAAGGCCGATCAACTCAAGACAATGGCGGATTTCAAAGGCGCGAAAGTCGGCGTGAGCGCGCCGGGTTCGTCGACGGATCTCGTGCTCACCGTGGCTCTGCGCAAAGCCGGCGTCCAGCGCAACGAGATTTCGGCGATCGGCGTGGGCAGCGGCGCCGCCGTGCTCGCGGCGGTGAGCGGCGGCCAGATCGACGCGCTCTCCAACGTCGATCCGATGATGACCAAACTGGCTCGCAGCGGTGCGATCAAGGTGCTGGTCGACACGCGCACGGTGGAGGGCACGCAAGAGGTGTTCGGCGGGACGATGCCGGCGGCGACACTTTATGCCTCAGACAGTTTCATCCAGAAGTACCCGAAGACCACGCAGGCGCTCGCCAATGCGATCGTGCGCGCGGATCATTGGTTGCAGACCGCGAGCGATGCCGATCTGCTGAAGATGGTGCCGCCGGCCTATCTGCTCAACGACCCGACGCTTTATGTGGAAGCGTTCCACAACGTGCGCGACGCCTATTCGCCGGACGGCCTGATGCCCGCGGACGGTCCGGCGACGTCATTGCGCGCGTTGTCCTCGTTCGATAACCGGCTCGATCCGAAAAAGATCGACCTGAACGCGACCTATACCAACGACTTCGCCCGCAAGGCCGCGGCGCAACTCAAGTAGGCGGCGGGAGTGACTCGCCGAGCAGCCGGCTGCGCGCGTCGCGCGTAGCCGGGCACAACGCTCACAGTCCAGACGAACTGCGTACGCCAGCGGTCACGAAAGAGCTCGCAGCCAACCAAAGCTCACCACCACACCATGAAGCTCAGTCGCCGCGATATTCCACCTTGAACTGTGCGGCGTTGTCTTCTCCTAGCACCTTGACGAGCCATGGCATCTGGTCTTTCAGCGTTTTTGCCAGTGTGTATGGCGGGTTCAGGATGAACATGCCACTGCCGAAAAGTCCAAAACCGTCTTCAGGCGGATTGCTGACCGTCAGGCTCACGTGCAGCCAGTTTTTGTCCTGCAGTTTCTTCAACTGATCGGGAAAACGCAGCGACTCAGGACGCCTCACTTGCGGATACCAGACGGCATACGTGCCGGTCGGGAAACGCTTCAGGCTTTCTTCGACACAGCGCAGCGTGCGTGTGTAGTCGCGCTTGTCCTCATACGACGGATCGAGCAGCACCAGCGCGCGGCGCGGCGCTGGCGGCAGCAAGGCGAGAATGCCGTCGAAGCCGTCGCCCGCATACAGCATGGCGCGGCGGCCCGCGTCGCGGAAATTGTGGCGCAGCACGTCGATTTCGGTGGTGTGCAGTTCGAACAGACGCATGCGATCCTGCTCACGCATCTGCCGCCACGCGATATACGGCGAGCCGGGATAGAAGCGTAACTGGCCGTCTGGATTGAGCGCGCTGACTTCGTCGACGTAGTCGGCGAACATCGGCGGAAGATCGTTGCGCTCCCACAATCTGGCGATGCCAGTCCGGAACTCGCCGGTTTTGGTCGCGTAACCTTCCTTCAGCGAATAGACGCCGGCGCCCGCATGCGTGTCGATATACCAGTAGGATTTGTCCTTCTGGCCAAGGTAACGCAAGAGCTGCAACACGACGGCGTGTTTCAGAACGTCGGCGTGATTGCCTGCATGAAAGGCGTGGCGGTAGCTGAGCATGATGAGGAGACGCTGAAAGAGGGCATGCCGCTCCGGGGCGGATTCGGCGCTGCGGATGCAATGCGGCTGCACAACGGGCATACGGCGCCGGTGTGCAGCGCGGCCGCGTATTGTACGCGACGCCGCGATGCGCACCGCGCTTTGCCGTGAGCGCCGCGTAACACGATCCCGGCCGCGATCCGCCGATTCATGTTACGCGCTCTCGGGTGCCACCCCGGTCAGTCGTGCGCGTCGCCGATAATTTCCTCGATCCGCTCCTTGAACTCCGGCGTGATCCGCCCTGCCACCTCGGCGGACTTCATGTTTTCGCCGATCTGTTCGACCCGCGACGCACCCGTGATCACCGTGCTGACGTTGGGATTTTTCAGAATCCAGCCAATGGCGAGCTGACCGACCGTGCAGCCCAGCTCGTCCGCCACTTCGCCGAGCTTGCCGACCACGTCGTTCTTGCCCGCGTCGGTGACCTGCTTGCGCAGCCAGTCGTAGCCTTGCAATTGCGCGCGGCTGTCGGCTGGCACGCCGTTGCGGTATTTGCCGGTCAGCAGGCCGGACGCCAGCGGGCTCCAGGTGGTCAGGCCGAGGCCGATATCCTCGTAGAGCCGCTTGTATTCCTGCTCGACGCGGTTGCGATGGAACAGGTTGTACTGCGGCTGCTCCATGACCGGCGTGTGCAGATGATGCCGTTGCGCGATGTCATAAGCGGCGCGGATTTCATCGGCGCTCCATTCGGAGGTGCCCCAGTACAGCGCCTTGCCGCGAGTGATCATGTCGCTCATGGCCCAGACGGTTTCCTCCACCGGCGTGTTCGGGTCAGGACGATGACAGAACACCAGGTCGACATAGTCGAGTTGCAGACGTTTCAGCGACGCGTCGATCGCATTCAGCAGATATTTGCGGTTCAACGTGTGGTACTGGTTCGGCGCTTCCGCGAGGCCCCAGAAGAATTTCGTCGACACCACATAGCTCACGCGCGGCCAAGCCAGTTCCTTGAGCGCCTGGCCCATGATTTCTTCGGATTTGCCGCCGGCATAGACCTCGGCGTTGTCGAAGAAGTTGACTCCCGCATCGCGCGCCGCCGCGAGCGATTCGCGCGCCGCGCGATTGTCCACCTGGTTGCCGTAGGTGACCCACGAGCCGATTGACAGTTCGCTCACTTGCAGGCCGGAGCGGCCCAGTCGTCGATAATTCATGCATTCCTCCTTGTTGGTGATGCCACCGGAATCCCGCTGAAAACGTCCAGTTTAAAGAGATAAGCTGCAACACGCTTTTTACCGATGGAGTTCACACGGTTCATGCACAATAGCAGCGTTGGCCGCACTGCAGCATCCGGCCGAACGGCCTATGCCGTTTGGCTGACTTCACGCCGCCGGCGGCCCGTGGTCTCATTGCTCATCAACTGCATGGAGGTTCTGGATGTCTTCACTGAACACAAATCTGAATGGCAAAGTCGCGGTGGTTACCGGCGCCGCAAGCGGCATCGGCAAGCAGATTGCGCTGACCCTTTCCGCAGCGGGCGCGGCGGTCGCGATCGCCGATCTGAACCAGGACGGGGCGAATGCCGTTGCTGAAGAAATCAGAAAGGGCGGCGGCAAGGCAATCGGTGTGGCGATGGACGTCACGAACGAAGACGCCGTCAACCAGGGCATCGACAAGGTGGCCGCGGAACTCGGCTCGGTTGACATTCTCATTTCCAACGCCGGCATCCAGATCGTCAATCCGATCGAAAACTATTCGTTTTCAGACTGGAAGAAGATGCAGGCGATCCACGTGGACGGCGCCTTCCTGACCACCAAGGCAGCGCTCAAGCACATGTACAAAGATGATCGCGGCGGCATCGTGATCTACATGGGTTCGGTCCATTCGCATGAAGCGTCGCCGCTCAAATCGGCTTATGTGACGGCAAAGCACGCACTGCTGGGCCTCTCGCGCGTGCTCGCCAAAGAAGGCGCAAAGCACAACGTGCGCTCGCATGTGGTGTGTCCGGGTTTCGTGCGCACGCCGCTCGTCGACAAGCAGATCCCCGAGCAGGCCAAGGAGCTCGGCATCAGCGAGGAAGACGTGGTGAAGCGCGTCATGCTGGGCGGTACGGTCGACGGTGTCTTCACCACGGTGGAAGACGTCGCGCAGACGGTGCTGTTCCTGTCGACCTTCCCGACGGCGGCGCTCACCGGGCAGTCCTTTATTGTGAGCCACGGCTGGTATATGCAATAAGGAGGCGCCCATGGCGCAACGCAATCTCAAGCGGGCGCGCGCCGGCGCGCCCGGCGACGGGGAAGGCGAGGGCGCCGGTCCGGCGCCCGCCGTGCACCCCGGCCGGCACATCCATTTGCCTGATTACGAAACCGTTGCCCTGATGCTGCAAGGTGGCGGTGCGTTAGGCGCCTATCAGGCCGGCGTCTTTCAGGGCCTTCACGAAGCCGGCATCGAGCCGAACTGGCTCGCCGGCATTTCGATCGGCGCGTTGAATACGGCCATTATTGCCGGCAATCCGCCGGAGAAGCGCGTGGAGCGGCTGCGGCAATTCTGGGAGACGATCTGTCAGCCGGCTTTCGGCCCATCGTTGCCCACGTTTATCGAGCACGCGCTGTTCAACTCCAGCGAAGCCGTACGCAAGGCGTTCACGGCAACCCAGGCAATGGGCGCCATCGTCGAGGGGCAAAAGGGCTTTTTCGTGCCGCGCTTCCCGCCGCCGTTGCCCACGGTGTCCGGACCGCCGCAGCTGGCCAGTTACTACGACACCACGCCGCTGAAGGCCACGCTCGAAGCGCTGTGCGATTTCGACCGGATCAATTCGCGCGAAACGCGGGTTTCGGTGGGCGCGGTCAATTGCGGTACGGGCAATTTCGCGTACTTCGACAACACGCACACGACACTGAGGCCCGAGCACTTCATGGCGTCAGGTGCGCTGCCGCCAGGCTTCGCGGCGGTCGAGATCGACGGCGAGTATTACTGGGACGGCGGTTTGATGTCGAACACGCCGCTCTACGAGGTGATCCAGTCCACGCCGCGCCGCGACACGCTCGCGTTCCAGGTCGATCTCTGGAGCGCGATCGGGCCGGTGCCGGACAACATCACCGACGTCCAGGGGCGCATGAAGGACATCCAGTATTCGAGCCGCACGCGTCTCGTGACCGACATGCTGCAGCGGTCGCAGCGTTTCCGGCACGTATTGCACGAGGTGCTGGAACGCGTGCCCGCGGATCAGCGTGACGATCCGTGGTGCAAACTCGCGGAAGATCTGTCGTGTTCGAAGCGCTACAACGTGATTCATCTCATCTACCGTGAGAAAGAATACGAAGGGCATTACAAGGACTTCCAGTTCGGCCTTTCGACCATGCGTGAACACTGGCAAAGCGGTCTGGAGGATATTCGCCGTTCGCTCGTGCAACCGGATTGGCTCGACATGCCGAATAACGACGCAGGCTTTGTCACGCACGATATCCACCGGGATTCGCGCTGAAGAACCGCACGGGCCACAAAAAAACGGCGCCCGAAAGAGCGCCGTTTTCATAAGCAAGTGCAAGTTCCATCAAAGCGCGTGCAATGCGTGCCCGCGCTTTCCAATGCCTTACTTCAATACGTGAGCGATCGCGTTGGCCACCGCGTCCAGGTTGCGCGTATTCAGCGCGGCCACGCAGATGCGACCCGTGCTCACGGCGTAGATGCCGAATTCTTCGCGCAGACGGTCCACCTGCGGCGCCGTCAGACCTGAGTACGAGAACATGCCGCGCTGCGCGTTCACGAAGCTGAAGTCGCGATCCACGCCGCTAGCCTTCAGCCGTTCGACCAGACCGTTGCGCATGGCGCGGATGCGGTCGCGCATTTCGGCCAGTTCCGTTTCCCACGTGGCGCGCAGCTCCGGCGACGCGAGCACTGCCGCGACCACCGAGCCGCCGTGCGTCGGCGGGTTCGAGTAGTTCGTGCGGATCACGCGCTTGAGTTGCGACAGCACGCGAGCGGCTTCTTCCTTGCTGGCCGTGATGATCGACAGCGCGCCGACGCGCTCGCCGTACAGCGAGAACGATTTCGAGAACGACGACGACACGAACACGTTCAGTTCCGCCGCGGCGAACAGACGGACGGCCGCTGCGTCCGCTTCGATGTTGTCGCCGAAACCCTGGTAGGCGATATCGAGGAACGGCACCAGATTGCGCGCCTTGACGACTTCGACAACCTGCTTCCATTGCTCGATGTTGAGGTCCACGCCGGTCGGGTTGTGGCAGCACGCGTGCAGCACGACGATCGTGCCGGCGGCATAGCTGTTCAGCGCGCTCAGCATGGCGTCGAAATTCACGCCGTGGGTGTGCGCGTCGTAGTACGGGTACGACACGACTTCGAAGCCTGAGCCTTCGAACAGCGCACGGTGGTTTTCCCAGCTCGGATCGCTGATCGCGACCTTGGCGTTCGGGTTCAGGCGCTTCAGGAAGTCCGCGCCGATCTTCAGCGCGCCCGTGCCGCCCAGCGCCTGCGCCGTCACGACGCGGCCCGCTGCGATCAGCGGCGAATCGTTGCCGAGCAGCAGCTTCTGCACAGCGGCATCGTAAGCGGCGATGCCTTCGATCGGCAGATACCCGCGCGGCAGCGCGGCATCGACGCGGGCCTTTTCTGCGTCGCGCACGGCGCGCAGCAACGGAATCTTGCCTTCTTCGTTGAAGTACACGCCGACGCCAAGGTTGACCTTGGTGGTGCGCGTATCGGCGTTGAAGGCTTCGTTCAGGCCCAGAATCGGGTCGCGGGGAGCAAGTTCGACGGCGGAGAACAGAGACATGATGGGTGGGCAGCAGTAGTGAAAAGAGGGCGGCTTCGATTGCGGACGGCCGGGGCCAGCAGAGGCGTCCGGCGCAACGCGCAAACGGACTGCGGACAGCGGCGAGCGAGCGCAACTTCGCATTGTAACGAATTCGCGACCATTTTTCGGTCGAGAAAGCCGGCCGGCCGGAAATTTCTGCTTGAAAAACAGGCACTCCGATACCACGTGCCATGAGCGGCTCTGTCCGTGAGACCGTCCGCAAAGGGCCGGAAAACGGCTCGCTGCCGTAAAGGCCGAGGCTGGACACGCAAGCCCGGCTGCCCGTGAGCCAATGCCGTGCGACTCCTGCAAACGGCCGCCACATCGCCTCCGGCCACACCCGCGCGAACCCTCGAAAAGCCTACGCAGACCCGCTCGATCGTCGATTCCCGCAACCCGTTAGAATAGTTCTTTGCCCCAAGGCCCGATGCCGCCCCACATGTCCGAACAACATCTGACTGAAGCCGAAGATACGCTCGACGAATCCAAATTCGTCAGTTTCGAAGGCTCGCCGTTCCAGCTCTACCAGCCGTATTCGCCTGCCGGCGATCAGCCCACGGCGATCGACACGCTTGTCGAAGGCGTGGAGGACGGCCTCGCGTTCCAGACGCTGCTTGGCGTGACCGGTTCAGGCAAGACTTTCACAATGGCGAACACGATTGCGCGGCTCGGCCGCCCGGCCATCGTGTTCGCGCCGAACAAGACGCTCGCCGCGCAGCTCTATTCGGAGTTCCGCGAGTTCTTCCCGCGCAATGCGGTCGAGTACTTCGTCTCGTACTACGACTATTACCAGCCGGAAGCGTACGTGCCGCAGCGCGACCTGTTCATCGAGAAGGACTCGTCGATCAACGAGCACATCGAGCAGATGCGGCTGTCGGCTACCAAGAGCCTGATGGAGCGGCGCGACGTGGTGATCGTGGCAACAGTGTCGGCCATTTACGGTATCGGCAATCCGTCCGAATACCACCGGATGATCCTGACGCTGCGCACCGGCGACAAACTCGGCCAGCGCGACATCATCGCGCGGCTGATCGCGATGCAGTACAACCGCAACGAAGCCGACTTCCAGCGCGGCTCGTTTCGCGTGCGCGGCGATACGATCGATATTTTCCCGGCCGAGCATGCCGAGATGGCGGTGCGCGTCGAACTGTTCGACGACGAAGTCGAAACGCTGCAGTTGTTCGATCCGCTTACCGGACGCGTGCGTCAGAAGATTCCGCGTTTCACGGTATATCCGTCGTCGCACTATGTGACGCCGCGCGATACCGTGGTGCGCGCGGTCGAAACGATCAAGACCGAACTGCGCGAGCGGCTCGAATTCTTCTATAGCGGCGGCAAGCTGGTCGAAGCGCAGCGGCTCGAACAGCGCACCCGCTTCGACCTGGAAATGCTCCAGGAGCTGGGTTTCTGCAAGGGCATCGAGAACTACTCGCGGCACTTTTCCGGCGCGGCACCCGGCGAGCCGCCGCCTACGCTGGTCGATTACCTGCCGCCGGACGCGATCATGATGCTCGACGAGTCGCACGTGCTGATCGGGCAGTTGAACGGCATGTACAACGGCGACCGGGCACGTAAAGAAAATCTGGTCGACTACGGTTTCCGCTTGCCGTCCGCGCTCGATAACCGGCCGCTCAAGTTCAACGAGTTCGAACGCAAGATGCGCCAGGTGGTGTTCGTTTCCGCCACGCCGGCGGACTACGAGCAGAAGACGGCCGGACAGGTGGCGGAGCAACTGGTGCGTCCCACCGGCCTCGTCGATCCGGAAATCGAGGTGCGGCCAGCGCGTAGCCAGGTCGACGACGTGCTGGGCGAGATCAACGAGCGCGTCAAGGTGGGCGACCGCGTGCTCGTCACCGTGCTGACCAAGCGCATGGCCGAGCAGTTGACCGAGTTTCTGGCCGACCACGGCGTCAAGGTGCGTTATCTGCACAGCGACATCGATACGGTGGAGCGGGTCGAAATCATCCGCGATCTGCGGCTCGGTACCTTCGACGTGCTGGTTGGGATCAACCTGTTGCGCGAAGGGCTGGATATCCCGGAAGTGTCGCTGGTCGCGATTCTCGACGCGGACAAGGAAGGCTTTTTGCGCGCCGAGCGCTCGCTGATCCAGACCATCGGCCGGGCGGCGCGGAATGTGAACGGCAAGGCGATTCTCTACGCCGACAGGGTCACCGACTCGATGCGCCGCGCGATCGACGAAACCGAGCGGCGGCGTAACAAGCAGATCGCCTTCAACCTCGAGAACGGCATTACGCCGCGTGGGGTGGTCAAGCGGATTCGCGACATTATCGACGGCGTGTACAACGTCGACGACGCCCGCGCCGAACTGAAGGAACAGCAGGCGCGCGCGAAGTTCGAAGACATGTCCGAGAAGCAGCTTGCCAAAGAACTCAAGCGGCTCGAAAAGCAGATGATGGAGCACGCCAAGAACCTCGAGTTCGAAAAGGCCGCGCAGACGCGCGACCAGCTCGCCTTGCTGCGCCAGCGGGTGTTCGGCGCGAACGTCGGCGATCACGTCTCCGGCGTCGAGTAATGCGTCCTCCCGCCGCGGGGCGCGGCAATGCGCCGCGCCCATGTCAATTGCTGCCGGGTGCTCGCCCGGCAGCGCGCCGCGTCATGCCACGCACTTCCTTAAAAGCCCCTTAAGACCCTGCTGGCATAAGGCTTTGCGTGCGTTCTGAATTGTTCTCCCTTGCGATCGATGATAAACTGGACCAATATTGAGAATGGTTCGCATTAACGTTCGTATGCGATGGCCTGCGATCGGCCGCGGTGTTCAAGCCAGGCCCGCAGCCGCTGCGTCAAGGCATGCGCAACGCACCGTTCCAATGGGTTCGATTCCAGTCTGATAAAAACAAGGAGTTTCAATGCGGATTTCTTCATTTGTGCGCGGCGGCGCAGCAGCGGTGGCCGCGGTCGCGGCTTTGTCGGCAACGGCGGCGGAATACCCGATCGGCAAGCAGCAGATTCAGGGCGGCATGGAAATCGGCGCCGTTTATCTGCAGCCGATCACGATGGAGCCCGAAGGCATGATGCGCAAAGCTTCGGATTCGGACATCCACCTCGAAGCCGACATCCACGCGGTCAAGAACAACCCGACCGGTTTCGCCGAAGGCGACTGGATGCCGTACCTGCAGGTGCGTTATGAACTGACGAAAGCCGGCTCCAATCAGACGCAGAAGGGCGACATGATGGCGATGGTCGCCAACGACGGTCCGCACTACGGCGACAACGTGAAGCTGCAAGGTCCGGGCAAGTATCACCTGAAGATGATCGTCGAGCCGCCGATGCAAACCGGCCACATGGCTTTCGGCCGCCACGTCGACAAGGAAACCGGCGTGGGTCCGTGGTTCAAGCCGATCACGCTCGAATACGACTTCACGTTCGCCGGCATCGGCAAGAAGGGCGGCTACTGAGCGCCGCGTATCGTCATGTGTGACCACGCTTCGCGGCGTGGCCGCGCGCGGGCGAATAGTTGAATGAAACAATGCAGCAGGCGGCGCGTCGTTGATGAACCCCACGGCGCCGCGTTTTCCGGAAAGGCTAATGAGAATTAACCGAAAGATCGCAACCTTCGCCGCCACGGTTTTGCTGGCAGGCGCGGCCCATGCAGCCGACCTGCCGACCTTCAAGCTGGAAATGAACGACGGCAAGCTGACTCCGGCGCGCATCGAGGTGCCCGCGGGGCAGCGCATCAAGATCGAGGTGCGCAATACCGGCAAGGGCGCGGCCGAATTCGAAAGCGTGCAGTTGCGTAAAGAAAAGGTATTGGCGCCGGGTGCGGATTCGTTCGTCGTGATCGCGCCGCTGGAACCGGGCGAGTACAAGTTTTTCGACGACTTTCACCAGCAGGCGCAGGGTGTGATCGTCGCGAAGTAGCGGCTTGGGGCGCGAGCGCGGGCTTTTTCACGGCTCGTGCGCTCGCCGGGGCAGTAGCAGGGTAGAGGGAGAGCTTGGATGGGTCAGATTCTGTTCGTCGTGTGGCGGGAAAGTGTCGAGGCGCTGCTGGTCGTCGGCATTCTGTACGCATGGCTGAAAAATGGCGACGACGATGCGCGCCGCGGTTTGCCGTATCTGTGGGGCGGCGTGGCAGCCGGGTTGATCGCGGCGGTGGCGCTCGGCGCGGCGCTGGTCGGCTTCACCGAAGTGCTCTCCGGCGACGCGCAGGATTATTTCCAGACCGCGATGGTGCTGATCGCCTGCGTGCTGATCGTGCAAATGGTGTTGTGGATGAAGCAGCACGGCCGCTCGCTGAAGCGTGACATGGAGCAGTCGCTGCAAAAGAGCCAGCGCGATTCGAACTGGTGGGGCGTCGCGCTGCTGGTGGCGTTGGCGATCGCGCGTGAAGGCAGCGAAACGGTGATCTTCCTGTACGGCCTCGGCTTTGGCCAATCCGGTCACGTGGACGGCAGCCAGATGCTTGCGGTCGTGATCGGCCTCGGCCTCGCGTTCCTGACCTTCTACGTGCTGCAACTGGGCGGCAAATTCTTCTCGTGGCGGCTCTTTTTCCGCGTCACGGAAATCATGCTGTTGTTTCTCGGCGCGGGCCTGTTCCAGACTGGTGTCGACAAGCTGATCGATAAGGAAATCCTGCCGACGCTCGTCGACCAGATGTGGAATTCGTCGGCGATTCTCGACGACTCGAGCACCTTCGGTTCGCTGGTCTCGACGTTGACCGGTTATCGCGCGCATCCGGCGCTGATGAATCTGCTGGCGTACGCGGTGTACTGGGCGGTGGTTTATCTGCTGGTGCGCCGTGCGAATCGCAAGCCGGTGCCGCAAGCCGCCGGGCGTGCGGCATGAGCACCGTCATGACCCGCCCTGGCCGCCTCGCAGCGGTTGGGCAGTGGATGCAGCGGCACGGCGCCGCGATTCGCGGCATTCAGTGGGTCGTGGTGGCGGTGTACGCGTTCCTGATTCTGGTGCCGGCGGTGATGCCGCTGCCGGGCGACACGGCGCACCTGTGGAACAACCTCACGCTCGCCGCGCAGTTCGTTTTCTGGGGTATCTGGTGGCCGTTCGTGCTGCTTTCGATGGTCATGCTCGGCCGTGTCTGGTGCGGCGTGCTTTGTCCCGAAGGCGCGCTCGCCGAATTCGCCAGCAAATACGGACGAGGCTGGGCGATTCCTCACTGGATGCGCTGGGGCGGCTGGCCGTTCGTCGCGTTCGGCATCACGACCATCTACGGGCAGATGGTGAGTGTCTACCAGTATCCGAAAGCCGTGCTGTTGGTGCTCGGCGGCTCGACCTTCGCGGCGATGATCATCGGCCTGCTATACGGACGCGAGAAGCGTGTCTGGTGCAAGTATCTGTGCCCCGTCAACGGGGTCTTTTCGCTTCTGGCGCGGCTCGCACCGTTCCACTACAAGGTCGATGAGGACGCATGGCGCCGTTCCTACAAGGACGGTGAGCATGGGCATCGGGTGATTCCGATCAATTGCGCGCCGCTCGTGCCGTTGCGCAATATGAAGGGCGCATCGGCCTGCCATATGTGCGGCCGCTGCAGCGGGCACCGCGACGCGATTGCGTTGACGTGGCGCGCGCCGTCGTCGGAAGTGGTTCAGTTGGGCGACAAGCAGGCGAATGCGTGGGACACGGCGTTGATCCTGTACGGCCTGCTCGGCATTGCGATCGGCGCGTTCCACTGGACCGCGTCGCGCTGGTTCGTCGATCTGAAGATGTTTTTCGCGACCTGGCTGGTCGATCACGACATTACATGGCCGCTCGACACCAATGCGCCGTGGTTCCTGTTCACGCATTATCCCGAGCAGAACGATGTGTTTTCGTGGCTCGACGGCACGATGGTGATCGGCTACATCCTCGCCACCGCGCTGGTGTACGGCACCGCGCTGCTGATCCTGCTGATGGGCGCGACGCGCATGCTGGGGCGCTTCAATGCCGTGCGTCTGCATCATTTGACGCAAGGGCTGATTCCGATAGCCGGCGCGGGCGTGTTCCTCGGCCTGTCCGCTACCACGCTGTCGCTGTTGCGCGCGGAGCATGTGTCGTTGTGGTGGGCGTCGGACATGCGCATCGCGATTCTGGCGATCGCCAATCTGTGGAGCGCATGGCTCGCGTGGCTCGTTACGCGTCGCTATAGCGAGCGCTTCGTGCAGCGCGGCCTCGCGATGGTCTGGTTCGTCGCGGCGCTGGCCGTGGTCGATAGTGCATGGTGGTTGATGTTCTGGGGCTGGGCTTCAAAATAACGCTTCAAAGCAACGCATGGCCTGTCGCTGCGACCTGACGCAGCAGCCGACGCCGGCCCAAACACGAAAGCCGTGGAGATGACACCATCCCACGGCTTTTCCATTTTCTGCATGACCGGCACACGCCGTTGCGTGTCGCCGCATCGAGTGAGAACCAAAAAAGCGGCCTGGCTGGCTGCGACGGCTGGCTTGGTGTCTGCACGAAGGGGTCTAGTTCTCACGTGCAAGCCGTCGTGGCTGGCTAATGCCCAACACCTCTCTGGGAGGTGGTCCCCACAATACCCGGTACTTACCTCTGTTCGTCCTTACTTCGTCAGGATCAGCTTGCCCAGCCGCGTTGCCCGCAACTGGTAGGTTTCGCCGTTGTGCACGATGCTGACGTGGCTATGTCCTTGCAGCAGTGCGTCGCTGCGTACGACCCGCTCCGACGTCCCGCCCGAACCGTTGGCGCGATCCGCGCCGGGCTTCTGGCCGGGTGCCGTTGCCGTCGATGCTTTCGGACGGCTGGTCAGCGCGGCCGCGGGGCGGCGCAGGCTGAGTGTGGAAGGGCGCATGGGATCGGTCATTGGTTTTAGCTGTTGGTCGATTCGATGAGTTAATTCTAAATGATAACTATTCCTATTTACAAGAAAGAGAAATTGATCGGATTTGAGTTTCGATAGTCGTACGATGAAGTGGCGGATCGGCGGAGAAAACGGAAGAAGGCCGCCGCGCCGATTGGCGGCCTTGCCGGCGATAGCAAGCGCAGTGAGAAGCGCAGCGGGAAGCCCGCCCGCCGGATTCAATGCAGCGAGCCGGGCTCCTGCTTCGCTTGCACGTATTGACGGATAAGCCGAACGGTATCGATATCGTTCTCCCGATACGCCGACTTCACGATTTCCTGTGTCTGGTGCGCGTCGGGATCGGTCGACTCGGGCAGCGTGGTTGCGTACTCGAAGCGCAGGAACAACTGCAGTTCGTCCGGTTGCTCGATGGTCATGGTCAGCGAGCCGCCGACGTAGTCTGCCGTCTGCAGAATGTCGTAGCGCACGCTTTGGCTCTCCTCCAGCGTGACGCGATCGCGCACGGTCGCCTGGCCGTAGTGCAGTTCCCGTTCGAGCACGTTGCCGTCGCGCGAAAGAATCGTGCAGCTGTCGAGTCCCATTACGAACAGTTGCGGCTGTTCGGCGCGCAGCACGAGACCCTCCCACAACTGCGCGCGGGTCATGGATTCGACAAACGGATTCAACGGGTCGTTGATCTGGATAAGGTGTTCGAAATTCAAAACGACGGCTTCCTATGAAAGCGATTACGCGACGGCGAGCCCGGAACGGATCGTGATCGAATGCGTGAGGATCTTGTGAACCGGGCACTGATTGGCAATTTGCAAGAGCCGTTCCCGCTGCTCGTCGGACAGTTCGCCTTCCAGCACGATCCTGCGGTCGATGGTCGTGCCCGCCTCGCCGGTTTCGAGCGAGAGCGTCACGCGCACGTCGGCAAGCGGCCAGCCCTTGCGCTGAGCGTACATCTTCAGCGTGATCGACGTGCACGCGCCAAGGCTCGACAACAGCAACGAGACCGGTGTGGGCCCGCGATCACCGCCGCCGAGCGACTCGGGTTCGTCGGCCAGCCACGTGTGTTTGCCGTCGTCGAAAAGAACCTGGAAATTCGTCGAACCGATGTGGGCGGTGACGGTGGACTCTGCCATGCGCGCTCCTGAACAGGGACGGAAATCGCCGCGCGCCAAGGCTCGTGATGACTGAGCGGCGCGCGGCCTGAATCGCTATTGTGAACGAATGTGAACGAACTTACCGGCCTTCGCGCCTTGGGACGCCGCACAAGCTGCGCGTGAGTGTGCCCGCGTGCGTGCGCCGCGCCCGCCTGCGACTCAACTCAATGCGTGATCGCGCCCATGCGCCCGGCCTGGTAATCGACGACAGCCTGGCGGATCTCGTCTTCCGTGTTCATCACGAACGGGCCATAGCGCACCACCGGCTCCTTCAGCGGCACGCCTCCCAGCAGCAGCACTTCGAGCGGCTCCGTGCCGGCCGTGAGCGTCACGGAGTCGCCGTCGTTCTGAAACACGACCATTTTCTGCGCGCCGATTTCCTGACGCGCTTCGCCTTCACCGTAGAAACCTTGGCCGGACAGGCTGTAGGCGAACACGCGATAGTCGGCCGGCACCGGCTGCCGGATCGTCGCGCCCGGTTGCAGCGAGAAATGCTGGTACAGAATCGGCGTACGCGTTTCGATCGCGGCTTTGACGCCGAGCGCTTCGCCGGCGATCACCTTGACGCGCACCTTGCCGTCCGCGGACGTCGCCACGGGAATGCTCGAGGACGGCATTTCCTGGTAGCGCGGCGCGATCATCTTGTCGCGGCGCGGCAGATTCACCCACAACTGCAAGCCGTGTACGCGCCCACCCGTGCGGACGAACGACGGGTCCGGCATCTCGCTGTGCACGACGCCCGCGCCCGCGGTCATCCACTGCACGTCGCCGGCGTGCAGCGTGCCGGAGTGGCCGGCCGAATCCTTGTGGCCGAACTGGCCTTCGAGCACATAGGTCACCGTCTCGAAGCCGCGATGCGGATGGTCGGGCGCGCCTTTGGCCTCGCCCGGCGCATAGTCGATCGGCCCCATTTCGTCGAGCAGCAGGAACGGATCGAAGTCCATCAGCAGGCGGGTCGGAAACGGGCGGTGGACGATAAAGCCGCCACCCTCGGTCGTGCGAACGGCGGGAAACGTGCGTTCGATCGTGCGGCTCGTGCTCATCAAAGTCACCTCAAAAAATGGGGAATAGCGTTATTTTTGAAACATGGAGCTATTATAGGGACCGTTTTCCGGGGTGCCAGCCGCCCTCACGCAATGGATTGTTCTATTACTGGAACGATGAGATGAAGATCGATTCACATAATCTGAATGACCTGATGTATTTTTCGCAGGTCGTCGAACATGGCGGTTTTTCGGCCGCCGAACGCGTGCTGGGCATTTCCAAGTCGCGACTGTCGCGCCGCCTGACCGAGCTGGAAGCGTCGCTCGGCGTGCGTCTGCTGCAGCGGTCCACGCGCAAGCTGGCGCTGACCGAAGCCGGGCAACTGTTCTACCAGCATTGTCAGGCGATGCTGAGCGAGGCGCAGGCAGCCGTCAACGTCGTTCAGCAACTGCGTTCCTCGCCGCGCGGCACGGTGCGCGTCAGCGTGCCCGTCACGATTTCTCAGACCATCCTGTCGCAGATCCTGCCCGAATTCATGCATCGCTATCCCGAGGTGCGCGTTGTGATGCGGGTGACGAACCGCGTGATCGATCTGTTCGAGGATTCGGTCGACGTCGCGCTGCGGGTGCGCTCCGATCCGCCGGAAAACGCCAACATCGTGGTGCGGCCGCTATGGCGCACGCAGCAGATGCTGGTCGGCGCGCCGAGCCTGTTGCAGCAGAATGCGCCGCCGTTGCTGCCGGCCGATCTGAACCGCTTCGAAACGCTCGACGTGCCGACCGGCGACGGACGCCACGTCTACAACCTGATCGCACCGGACGGCACGCGGCACGCGCATGAACACGAGCCGCGCCTCGTGACCGCCGATCTGATGACGATCCGTGAAGCGGTGCTCGCTGGCGTGGGCATCGCCGCGTTGCCGGAAATGATGTACGGCGCCGCGTTGCGAGCCGGACAATTGTCGCCGGTCATGCCGGGCTGGACATTCCCGACGCCGCAGTTGTACGCCGTATTCGTGTCGCGCCAGGGGATGGTGCCGGCGGTGCGCGCTTTTGTCGATTATCTGGTCGAGATGCTCGATCCCGACGACGGTAAGCACATCACGGGCGAGTGTCCCGCACGTGAGGAAAAAGGCGCGGCGCAGCCGGCGTTCGCGATTGCGTCATAGCACTTCTCATGCGCCACAACATCGCTTTTAGCATTTAAGCGCGGCTTGTCATGAGTACTTTCAATGGCCGTTTGCTTGAATGCGCGCGCTACCGGGCCTATAGTGAAATCCCTTCGCTAAGGAGTCTCTTATGCGGAAACTCATGGCCGCTATCATAGCGGGCCTGATAGGGCTGACCGCGCTGTCCGTGTCGATCACGGCTGTCGCATGCGGTGACTCAAGCAGCTATCAATCTTCGACCGATGGCAAATGATCCCGCCGCCCGAAGGCGCCGAGTGCGCACAAAAAAAGGCCTTCATCTGACGATGAAGGCCTTTTACTTTTTTGCCCCTGTTTAAAGGGCTTTTTGTCGCATCACTTCGTTTTCGGTTGCGTCACGAAGCCGATCTTCGTCAGGCCGCCGGCCTGGGCCGCCGACATCACTTCCGCCACTTTTTCGTACGGCACCTTGCGGTCCGCGTCGAGATGCAGCTCGGGTTGCGGGTTGGCTTGCGCGGCCTGCGCAATCTTCTCGCGCAGGGTGGCGTCGTCAACCTTTTTGTCGTCCCACATGACGTTGCCGTCCGCGTCGACCGCGACTGTCACCTGGGCGGGTTTGGTGTCTTCTTTCTGACTGCTTGCATGCGGCAGATCGATCTTGACCGCGTGACGAATCACCGGGATCGTCACCATGAACACGATCAGGAGAACCAACATCACGTCGACGAGCGGCGTCATGTTGATTTCGTTCATCAGGCCGTCGTCATCGTCGCCGGCAAAGGGGCTCATTGCCATCGGAGTGCCTCGTCGATCAGTTCGTGCGGGCGGCGAGACGCAAGCCGTCGCCGCGTCTGGACGACGACAGGCGCGCGCCCGTCACGAAGAATGCGTGCAGGCCATGCGCAAAGCGGCTCAGTTTGGCGACGACCGCCTTGTTGGCGCGCGTCAGTGCGTTGTAGCCGAGCACCGCCGGAATTGCGACGAACAGGCCAAACGCGGTCATGATCAGCGCTTCGCCGACCGGGCCGGCGACCTGATCGATCGACGACTGGCCGCTCGCGCCGATCGCCAGCAGCGCGTGATAGATGCCCCACACCGTGCCGAACAGCCCGACGAACGGCGCCGTGCTGCCGATCGACGCGAGAATTGCGAGACCGCTCTGCATGCGCGCGACGCTTTCGTCCATCGTGTCTTTCAGGCAGCGCGTGACCCAATCCGACACGTCCATGCGATCGTGCAGATGCGGTTGCGTCTGATGATGGTGATCGGCCGCTTCCTGGCCCGACAGCGCCAGTGCGAGAAACGGGTTGTCCTGCGGCGTCGACGAGCCGGCGCCGAGCTTCTTCACGCCGTCGGCGAGATCGTCCGAATGCCAGAACGCCTGTTCGGCATTCTTCGTGAGGCGCTTGAGGCGCATCACATTCCAGCCTTTGATGACGATCACGGTCCACGACATCACCGACATGATCAGCAGCGTGAGCGCGATACCGCGCGTCACGAAATCCCCTTGCGCCCACACGTGCGCCAGTCCGTAGTTTTGCATTGCAATTCCTTTTTTTTTGAAATCTGTCTCAATCGTGCAGATTGAAGTCGAAAGGCTGGGTATAGGCAGCCCGAACCGGTTGGCCGTTCTCGAGAAATGGCTTGCAGGCGCTCGCGTGCATGGCGGAGAGCGCGGCGTCGTCGAGGCGGCTGAAGCCGCTGCTCTTCTTCAGCTCGATGCTTTCGAGCTTGCCGGTCAGGCCGACCACGAACCTCACATATGCGGTGCCGGTTTCGCCGCGACGCTTGGAGAGCGCCGGATAGTCGGGCTCGGCGATGTTGCAATCGAGATGCGAGACGTTCTTGGGCGCGCTGATCTCCATCGTCTGGCGGCTAATTGCCGGCGCGGCGGGCGCGGGCGGTGCAACCGGTGCGGCCGGCGCGGCCAGCGTCGGATCGGGCGCGGCGACGGGCGTAGGCGAAGGCGCGGCGGATTCGGGCAGCGGTCTGGGCGTGGGCTTGGGCGTCGGGGTCGGCTTGGGCTGGACCTTGGGCTTGGTATGAACCGGCGGCGTCGGCGTGGGCGGCGCGATCGACTGCATCGCGACCGGCGCGGCAACCGGTGTGGGCGGCAGCAACTGCGCGGTCATGACATGCGATTCGAGGGCCGGCTGAACGGGGTCGTGACGCAAGGTCAGGATCACGGCCAGCAGTGCGACGTGGATCACTGCCACCACGGCAGTTGCGGTCAGGACGCGGGAATTCAGTCGGGAAGACGAAGCCGGCATGGTGCCGGCCGAAATGGTATGCGTGGCCGGCATATTAGCGTGGCGGCGCGCTGTGGAAGCAGCGCGTCAGGCAAGACGTCGTCATGTTCGAAAAATCAGCAGCGAAATGAACAAAGTAGTCACGAAACCAATCAGCAATTCCATCTCGAACTCCTTTGAAGGGTGAGGCGGGTAGCTGGCTGGTACGAATACTGGCTTGCTGACGGCAGTGGGATAACGCGTGAACAGCGAGAACGGCAGTGGGCGGCGAGCGCCCTTGGTGCGGCGGTGGCCGCGCCTTGCAACCCGGTCTCAGGCAGCCTTGCGTTCGTAAAACGTCAGCGGTACAGCGTGCTGATTATGCTCGAAACCGCACCGGGTCGCGCACACGCCGCTCTGCATCATGACGTCGCGCACGGACTCCGCGCACTTGCCGCAGCAGGACGCGACGCCGAGCTCGAACTGAAGCTCGTCGAACGAATCGACACCGTCCGCGATCGAGGCACGGATCTTTCGGTCAGAAACAGACTTGCAGACACAGACAATCATGGCAGGCGTCATAGCTAACGTTAATGCGAATTATTATCATTTTGTTTGAGCCGTTTGGCAAGCGTCCTGCATGATTTTTTGTAACAAAACCAGACTCTTGGAAGGGTTTCGTCTATAAGGCGGGATTTGACGCGGGTAGTCGGCGGCGCGCCAAAGCGTCTAAAAAGTGCGCGGGAAGCGGCCTGGCGGCGCAAAAAACGGAAGTGTCGGTGAATTTATGCGGCTTGGGAATTCGACGCGGCCGTGCGGCGAGACGGGATCAGCACCTGTTCGACCGTTGCATCGATGTGCAGCAGGGTGGCTGCCAATTGCTGCTGATGCGTGCCGTCGCCGGTCGAATAAAAACGGGGCAGAGCAGTGCCACCGCTTTCCGGGGCCGCGCGCAGGCCGTGCTGGTCCAGTACCCGTTCCAGCTGACGCGCAATGGCGACGCTCGTATCGATTAGCACAAGCCGGTCGCCGACGATATCGCGGATCGCCGTATCGAGAAACGGGTAGTGCGTACAGCCGAGCACTAACGTATCAGCGCCCGCGTCGAGCATGGGCTGCAGGTAGCCGCGCAGCAACGCGTGCAATTCGGCGGAGCTGATGTCGCAACGCTCCACGGCCTGCACCAGTCCGTGGCCCGGCTGGCAAAGAAAGCGGCAATCTGCCGCATAGCGTTCTAGCAGCGCCTGGAAGCGTGCGCTGCGCAGCGTCACTTGCGTGGCGAGCACGCCCGCGACGCGGGTTTTCGACTGCAAGGCAGCGGGTTTAATGCCGGGTTCGACGCCGACCAGTGGAATGGGCAGTTTTTCTCGAACCATTGCGATGGACTGCGCGGTTGCCGTATTGCAGGCGACCACGAGCGCCTTTGCGCCTTGCTTGACCAGCCATTCGCCGATCGCGAGCGTGCGGTCGGCAATGAAATCGTCGTCGCGCTCACCGTAGGGGGCGTAGAGCGAGTCGGCGACATACAGGATCGCTTCGTCAGGCAACTGGGCCCGGACCGCCCGCAATACCGACAGACCGCCGAGACCCGAATCGAAAATGCCGACCGGTGCGCGCGACCCGGCGCCAGACGTGAACATTCCTGTATTCGTAGACGTTGATTCTGCGGGCATAGGCGAAGAGGATGCGTGCGGCACGGCGCTCAAGGGAACCTGGAAAGGTGCGCAAGTATATCGCCCGTGTGGCGCCCCGAAGAGGACGTCCTCCAGAGCGCCCCCAGGAGGACTTCTTCCGCACGTCCCCAGAAGGGTCGCCATCCATGGTGTCATCCGTTGCGAACGGGCAGACCCACGAACGGCGCGCGGGGCGCTCGCGGCGTGATTCGATCAGGACTCGACCGAACCCATTGCGGTTTGCTGATAGTTCTGGATACCGACCTTGTCGATCAGGTCGATCTGGGTTTCGAGCCAGTCGATGTGTTCTTCAGTGTCGTCGAGAATTTTCGTGAAGATTTCGCGCGAGACGAAATCACGCACCGATTCGCAATACACAATGGCTTCCTTGCAGGTGCCCTGCGAAATCTGTTCGAGCTTCAGATCGCATTCGAGGATCTCTTTCGTTTCCTCACCGATCAGCAGCTTGTGCAGATCTTGCAGGTTCGGCAGACCGTCGAGCATGAAAATGCGTTCGATGAGCCAGTCGGCATGTTTCATTTCGCCGATCGATTCGTCATATTCATGCTTGCCGAGTTTGTCGAGACCCCAGTGCTTGTACATCCGCGCGTGCAGGAAGTACTGGTTGATCGCAGTCAACTCGTTCTTCAGTTGCGCGTTGAGGTACTCGATAACTTTCTTGTCGCCTTGCATGGTATTTCCTTTTGGGGAATTTGAATTTTCAACAACAATAAACGCCATACCTGAAAAAGCCAAGGAAACAGAAGTATCTTTTGACATTGTTTCGGGTATTGCCTGTCGCGTTGGCATTGCGCGCGGCAACAAAAAAGCCGGGACCGCGGTCCCGGCTCTTCGACAGGCGTGACAGGCGTTAGCAGCGAATCAAACCGTCGCGACCGGAATCTTGCCGATTTTGGCCTGCCATTCCTTCGGGCCGGTCTGGTGAACGGAGGTGCCGCTCGAATCGACGGCCACGGTGACCGGCATGTCCTGTACGTCGAACTCGTAGATCGCTTCCATGCCGAGGTCTTCGAACGCGAGAACCTTCGCGCTGCGAATCGCTTTCGACACGAGGTACGCGGCGCCGCCCACGGCCATCAGATAAGCGGCCTTGTGCTTCCTGATCGCCTCGATCGCGACGGGGCCGCGCTCGGCTTTGCCGATCATCGAAATCAGGCCGGTTTGCGCCAGCATCATCTCGGTGAACTTGTCCATGCGCGTTGCCGTGGTCGGGCCAGCGGGACCGACGGCTTCATCGCGCACCGGATCGACCGGGCCGACGTAGTAAATCACGCGGTTCGTGAAGTCGACCGGCAGCTTTTCGCCCTTTGCCAGCATGTCGGCAATGCGCTTGTGAGCAGCGTCGCGGCCCGTCAACATCTTGCCCGACAACAGCAGCGTCTGGCCCGGCGTCCACGCAGCGACTTCTTCCGGCGTGAGCGTGTTCAGATCGACACGCTTGCTCTTCTCTGTGTCCGGCTGCCAATGCACCTTCGGCCATGCGTCGAGCGAAGGCGCCTCGAGTTTGGCGGCGCCCGAGCCATCTAGCGTGAAGTGCGCGTGACGCGTGGCCGCGCAGTTCGGGATGATCGCAACCGGCTTGGACGCGGCGTGCGTCGGCGCGGCCATGATCTTCACGTCGAGCACCGTGGCGAGACCGCCGAGACCCTGCGCGCCGATCCCGAGCGCGTTGACCTTCTCGTGCAGCTCCACGCGCAGTTCTTCGATCCAGTCCTGCGGGCCGCGTGCGATCACGTCCTGAATGTCGATCGGATCCATCAGCGATTCCTTCGCCATCACCATCGCTTTCTCAGCGGTGCCGCCGATGCCGATGCCGAGCATGCCCGGCGGGCACCAGCCCGCGCCCATGGTCGGCACGGTCTTCAGAACCCAGTCGACGATTGAATCCGACGGATTCAGCATCGCGAACTTCGACTTGTTTTCCGAACCGCCGCCCTTGGCGGCGACCTGCACGTCGACCGTATTGCCCGGCACGATCTCGTAGTGGATCACGGCGGGTGTATTGTCTTTCGTGTTCTTGCGGGCGCCTTCCGGCGGATTCACGATCGACGCGCGCAGCACATTGTCCGGGTTCAGATAACCGCGGCGCACGCCTTCGTTGATCATGTCGGTGACGCCCATCGTCGCGCCGTCCCAACGCACGTCCATGCCGACCTTCACGAACACCGTGACGATGCCGGTGTCCTGGCAGATCGGGCGCTTGCCTTCGGCGCACATGCGGCTGTTGGTGAGAATCTGCGCGATGGCGTCTTTCGCGGCGGGGCTCTGTTCGAGCTCGTAGGCGCGGCCCAAGGCCTGGATGTAGTCGAGCGGATGGTAATAGCTGATGTACTGAAGCGAATCAGCAATGCTCTGGATCAGATCTTCCTGTTTGATGACGGTCATGGCTAGCTCAGTGGAGACAGGGGCGCTTGTTGTCGGACACGCGGGACAGCGCGGTCAGTCGTGCGCCTTCAGGGGAGTGGAACCTTTAACGGCACCCACGGCGTGCAGCACCGCGGGCTCTTCGAAATGCTTGGGATGCGTATGCGTGGTGAGGCGGTCGACCAGTGCCATCACGACTGCCGAGACGAGGAACGCCACGTGGATGATCACCTGCCACATGATCGTATGCGTGGAATTCTGATCGGGGCTGATGAACGTCTTCAGCAGATGGATCGACGAGATGCTGATCAGCGCCATCGACAATTTGACTTTGAGCACGCCGGCGTTCACATGGTCGAGCCATTCCGGTTCGTCCGGATGACCCTCCACGCCGAGGCGCGACACGAACGTTTCATACCCGCCGATGATCACCATGATCAGCAGGTTCGAGATCATGACCACGTCGATCAGGCCGAGCACGACCAGCATGATGTTGGTTTCGTCGAGCGTTAGGGATGCCGTGACGAGGTGCCAGACTTCCTTGAGGAAGAGCACGACGTAGACGGCCTGCGCCACGATCAGACCGAGATAGAGCGGCACTTGCAGCCAGCGGCTCATAAAGATGATGGCGGGCAGCGGGCGCATGGGGCGGCGCTGTTGGGCGGAGTCGGGTCGCGGAGCGGACATGGGCAAGAGTCAGATGAAACGCAGGTGTCGGAACACGGACCAGATGCGCCGGGCCGGAATGCGCGAGACGCAATATACAAATACGCACGCCGATCAGGCACGCAGATCAGGCAAACCAGGCGCGGACGGCGCGGTGCACAGACACGGGAGGCCGCAAAGGCAAAAGCTCGTGTCAGGCGCGCTATTGTACAGCGTCGGGTAAATTTGCTGCATTGCGGCGGGCAGGGTGCGCGGCGGGGCGGGAGGAGGCGCAGATCAATAGCCGTTGTGCCGACGCTACGCGTACGGTATGGGGAGCAGGCGCCGTTTTCGCAGAGCGTTGATTGCGTCGAAAAGGCAGGCCGGGCTCTCGTGCCAACGGCGGATGACAGCCGCGGATGACAGCCGACCTCCGCGGGCGCGTCCACAGCGATGTGGCGACGGGCGTTGCGGTGGTCGGCTGCGTTCGCCGCTACGTCAAGCGGCGCCGCCTCCTGGTGCACCGGTGGTGCCCAGCAACGGCGCGATCAGGCTCGTGATCTGCGGCGCAATCTGTGATACGGCCGAGGCTATCGCGTTGACGATGTTCCCGATCAACCCACCGCCCTGCGAAGGGTCCGCGCCGCCTGTTTGCTCCGTCGTGTTTTGTTGCTGCCTGAGCATGCCGTTGTCCATTGCCGCCGGGTGATAGGGGCGCCATGCAGCCCTCGCGGAACCGGACTGCATATCGTCGCCGGCATTGTGAGTGTGCTCCGTGGAAAATGCCCGGACCGAAGTGAAATCAGTGCGGTTCTGCGGTTCGTTGCGTGCTGCCATGTTGCCCGCATCGAACTGCATGCTGTTGTTGCCGATTCTGTTGATCGCGTTCATCGTCGTCAAATCCTAAAATCAGGTAAGAGGAAAAATGCATGCGGATAGCTGTTTTCTCGGAAATTGCTGAATCAGCTTCCGGATGCCTGACATGCGGAAATGTATAAATCAAATTTGGCTGTTTTCTATTAATCTCCTGTAGTTTATCCAAGCTGGCCAACGGACACATCCGGATCGATTAAATCCAGATCGATCGGGTGTTTTCTATCCAGTAATTGGGTGACGCAGATTATTCTGACAAAGCCGGTGAAATTACAGATGGCTTCCTGAGTCAGATCAATTTCAAGTGCCCATCTGGAAATCAGTTTTCCTACAGTCACAGATTCCTGGCGTGCGATTTCTTCGATGATTCGCCAATACACTTCCTCGAGCCGTAGACAGGTTGCCAGCCCGTTGATTCTGACGGAGCGTTGCCGCGGCTTGGCGAGCTGCGGGGTGAAATTGCAATACCGTGTCATCCGCATGTGCTTACACGTGTAGGAATACGGGAATGGAGTGCCTCCATTACGGCAGTGAATGTCCTGATGCATTTCAAGATAGCCATGCATCTGCGACGTGAGTCGCGCGGGTTGTTTCTCATGTTCGGATGAGTCCAAGTGGCGGCTAGTCCATCTTCTCTCCGCAATAATCCGACTTGGTCATAAAGATGTATGACGTTTCACTTAGCGCATCGCCTTATTTTCGGGATATGCGAACCGAATATGTCGATTGAGAGCGCATGAATCATGCGCATTGGCTTTGCGCATACTTGATAAAAATCGGCTGGATTGGTCGCGCTTCAAATGAACATATGGCGTCATGCATATATATGACCATCAGCGGTGTCGGCGCGATTAAATTTCACTGACGTAATCAATGCAACGTAGCCAGGAATTTTCAATGCTTATCATGAGCCGAAATGGTTCGCCCAATAAGAAGGGTGGCGGCGGACCGCAGTTCTTGCCATCGTGCGCGACGGGTGCCGCCATGTTTCAGGTGGCGGGTCAGCTTGCGCTGGCCTGGGCGGTGTTTCTGGCCCCCGAGGCTGAGGCCGCTACGCCTGTCTGGCACGGCGCACCGATCCACTATGCCGCGAACGGCGCGCCGTTGCCGGACGTGTTGCGCGACGTGCTCGCGGTGGAAGGGCTGTCCGCGGACATCGCCCGCGACGTGAAGGGCGTGGTCAACGGCCGTTTCGACGACACGCCCGGCAACGTCTTCATGCAGTTGGTCGAGGCTTACGGCCTTGTCTGGTATTTCGACGGCAAGGCGATGCACGTCGCAACCGCCGCAGGAGTGCGCAGCCAGGTGATCCCGTTTGCGCCGATGACCCGCGAAGCGGTTGCGTCGTTGCTGCGCAACCTCGATCTGGACGACCCGCGCCTGCCGATCAGGTACTCCGCGACGACCGCGAAGGTCGCCGGCCCGGTGGCTTTTGTCGACGCCGTGGCCGAGGCGATCGACAAGGCGCAGCGGCAGAGCACCGCGGAGCCGTCGTTCGACCAGACCGAGATTCGCATTTTCCCGCTGCGCTACGCGCAGGCGCAGGACATGCACTATACGGTGGGATCGCAGGACCAGGTGGTGCCCGGGGTGGCCTCGCTACTGCGGCGGGTCATGATGGACACCTGGCAGGCTGTCGCGCCGCGCGCGGCGGCCCGCTCACGCGCCGATGTCCGCGCCGATGCCCGCAGCGCGCGCGGCGCTCCGCCGCCGTTGCCGAGCCTGCGCGGTCTGGGTCTCGCCGGCGGCGCATCGGCCGACGGCGACAGCGCGCCGCCGCCATTGCCCGATGCGGCAACCTCGGAGCCGGGCCGGACCGATCAGCCCAGCGCGACGCCTGCGCGACGCAACATCATCGCGGACCCGCGCACCAACTCCGTGGTGATCAACGACCTCGTGTCGATGATGCCGAACTACGAGCGCGCCATTGCGATGCTCGACCAGCCGCAAGAACTGGTCGAGATCGACGCGGTCGTGATCGACGTATCGTCGAGCGCGGCGCGCTCGTTGGGCGTGGCGTGGGGCGGATCGAACGGGCGGGTCAGCGCGGCGTCGGGGACCATCAACTCGCCGTTGACTTTCGGTGCGCCGGCTCTCGCGACCGCGGCCGGCGTGGCGAGCGGACTGAATCTCGCCACTCTGGTCGGCAATTCGGCGCAATACCTGTTCGCGCAGATCCACGCGCTGGAAGACGCCGGCCAGGCCCGTGTGCTGTCGAGTCCGCAAGTCCTCACGCTGAACAATATGGAAGCGGTGCTGACTTCGCACAGCTCGGTTTATGTGCGGGTGGCGGGCAACCAGGACGTCGACCTCTACAACATCGACACCGGTCTCACGCTGAAGGTCACGCCGAGCATTGAATCGGCCGCTGAGCCGCGCCGCAATATCCGGCTCAACATCCAGATCGACGATGGCGCGTTCAATACGTCGATGTCGGTCGACGGCATTCCGAAAGTCGACAACCATTCGATCGTCACCCAGGCGATCGTGCGCGACGGCGAGAGTCTGCTGGTCGGCGGGTATCAATATGAGCGCAGCGAAAGCACGACTTCGAAAGTGCCGGTGCTCGGCGACGTGCCTTACGTCGGCGCGTTGTTTCGCGATACCCAGACGACGCGGGAGCGGCTCGAGCGATTGATCCTGATTACACCGCGCCTGAAACGCGCGGGTGGCAATGGAGAACCGGCCAGTGGGGCGGTCACGGCGGGGCAAGCCGTGATGACCGGAGGCGCGGGGCCGGACTTTGCGCCCGCCGCCGCTTTTGCGCCCGCTGCGGGCACCGGGCCAGGATTGTCCGCGCAGGCGACACGGATGACGCCGCCGACGCTTCGAGTGGCCACCAACGTCCCGACGGCCACCACAGTCCCGGGCACCGCCAACCCGTCCGCAGCCGTCACCGCCGCGCTGCGGACGCTGCCGGCGAGCGCTGCCCCGACTGCGCCGCTGCCGTCCGCGTCGTCGCCACCGCCACTGCCCGCGTGGCAGCCGACACGCAAGATGCCTTGGGATGACCGCCATGACCGCTGACGCATTGATCCTCGTGACGGACGGCGTGCATACCGGCGCAAGCGTCGCGTTGTCCGCCGAAAGACCGCTGCGGATCGGCAGCGGCAGCGAAGCCGATCTGATGGTGATCGACGAAGGCGTCGAACCGCTGCACGTCACCGCCCAGTTACGCGGCGCGGCGCTCGAGTTGCTGGCTCACCAGCCCGGCGTCGCCGTGTTCGGCAGGCGCTTGCCGCCGGGGCGGCGCGTGCTGTTGCGGCGCGGCGCCTGGTTTTCGGCCGGAGCGGTGACCTTCCAGTTCGGCGGCCGTGACGCACCGACCTCGTCGATGGCGGGCGACGCTGAGTATGCCTATCTATTGCGCCACGCGCCGCTCGCTTACTGCGCGAAACGCTGGTCCGGCGCGTCGCCGGTTGCGAAGGCGACGGTCTTTGCAGTTCCGGTGGCCTTCGTGCTGCTGGCGTGGCTGGCGTCGAATCCGGCGATGCCGGGCGCGCCGCATACAGCGCGTGGCGACGACGCGTTCCGGCTCGTGAAGACGCGTCCCGATGCGAAGTCCGGCGCGCTTGTCTACGAGGGCTACGTGCAATCGCCCGCGGATCTGGCCGCGCTAACCGCGCGGGCATGGTCGCGGCAGCGCACGCCGGTGATGCATGTGATCGTGCTCTCGCAGTTGCAGGAGCAACTCGGCGATTTTCTCGCGCGTTATTACCGCGGCGCAGAGGTGCGGCCCGCCGAGCCTGGTGCGTTCACGGTGGTGCTGCCTGGCGCACAGGGCTTCCTGTCGCCTGAATCATGGGATTACGCACGCGTTGCCAGACTGGCGCGCGGTGAGATCGATGGACTACGTGGGCTCGCGTTTCCCGGCCACGTACAGGAGGGCGCGAAGGTGCGCGTGCCGTTCGAGGCGCTGGGGATGAATCTGCTGTCCGGTAGCCACGCGGTCTGGCTCACCGACGCCCAGGGCGTGCGCTATTTCGTCGGCGCGCGATTGCCTGTTGGTCGAATTACGCGAATCTCGGCCTGCGCGGCGGAGGTGACGCGCGACGATGGTTCGATCTACGAATTTCTTATGGGCGCAGTTCATGAGCCAAAAAACTGCCGCTAAAAGCGCGCTCGGCATGTGCGGCGATTTGCCTATCGAGGCGAAGCTTGCCGAAGCCGACGGTCTCGGCCGTGAGGAAATCGTCGCCCGGTTGACGCATGAGATCGGCTGCCTCAACAGCGCATTGCCGAGCGCGTCGCCAGCGTTAAAAAAAGAAATGGTTTTGCTTGTCGAGTGTTTGTGCGCGGCTCGACAGGTGGTGGAACGAAGCGTCAGCTTCAGGAACGCGCACGATTAAGTTAAGGAATGGAAACTATGAATCCAATCAATACGGCCATGTCCCCGAATCCTGGCGGCAATGCCTTCACCGGTAACGGCGGCGTACCGGCAATGAACAAGGCCGGCGGCATTTCGACGTCGGATGTTCTCGCCGTCGTGTTGGCAAAACTCAAACAGGACAATGACAAGGTCAGTCAACAAATGCAGCAGGTCCAGGGCGGCGGCGCGCAGCAGGGCAACGGCGCCGACAACTCGCAAGGGAATACCGACATGCTGAAACTCCAGCAGGCGGTGACCGAGATGAACACGGATACCTCGCTCGGCACCAACATGATTCAGGGGGTGGGCGATACGCAGAAGGACACCGCGAAGGCAACCCACTAACGCCTCTTTAATCAGGTCGAAGACGCCCTCGCGGCGTCTTCGGGGAGCCATTGCAGATGCAGCACGACACATTGGAACTGCTGATTTCGATAGGTCACTACGCCCGCGTCCATCGACGCTTCGACGAGGCGCGCTATCTGTTCGGCCGGCTGGCGCTGCTATACCCGCGGCGAGCTTTCCCATACCTCGGGTTGGGGCTCATCGAACTCGATCGCGCGAACTATCCCAGTGCGGCGTTGCTGTTCGGCCGCGCGCTGGAGGCCGTGCCCGACAGCGTGCTCGCGCGCGCCTGGCTCGGCGTGTGCCAGGTGCTCGAAGGACATTACGCGCTCGGCGCTCGCATGCTGATGACCGTGGCGGACAGCGACCAGCCTGGCGCGACTTCGATGGCAGCGGCATTCCTGAAGTTGCCTGAATGCGCGCCCTTTGCCGCTGCTCGCGTTGCGCAGGTCGAGCCCACCGCAGCATCCCTTTCAACCATTGAACGACTGACTATTCGAAACGGGTATTGAAATGTTGCTACTCCCCGACACTATCGTGCCGCTGCAAGCCGGCGCGTTGTCTCCCGTATCTCCCGCTGCTGGCGCGTCCGCAGACGGAGCAGGCGCTGGAGTATCGCCACTCGAGCGGCTGCTGGCGAGTGCGCAGGACAGGCAGGACACCTCGACGCGACGGTTGTCGCAGCACCTGGACCAATTCGGCGCGAGCCATATCTCGACGGAAGACATGCTGCGTCTTCAGGTCGATCTGAACGCCTTCGAGGTGCAAACGCAAATGATGACGCACGTCGCCGACGACATCGGCCGTGCGATCCAGACCCTGACGCAGCGAAGCTGATGCGCCGCGCCCTGATCCTGCTGCCGGTGCTACTTTTCCTCGTCGGCTGCAGAACCTCGCTTTTCGAAGGCCTGGACGAGGACCAGGCGAACCGTATCGTCGCCGCGTTGAGCCACCACGGCATCAACGGCTACAAGGAGCGCAACCCCGACCGCACGTGGAACATCACGGTCGACGACGAGGATGCGGTAATCGCCACCGAACTGGCGAGCGCCTATGCACTGCCGCGCGGCGGCCACGCGAATCTCGGCGATCTGTTCAGTCGCCAGGGGCTTATTTCGAGCCCCGAGGAAGACCGTGTCCGCTACGTGTACGGGCTCTCGCAGGAACTCTCCGAGACGCTCGAAAAAATGGACGGCGTGCTGCTTGCCCGCGTACACATCGTGCTGCCCGAAAAGGATCCGATGGACCCGGCGCAGGACACGCTGCCGTCGGCTTCCGTGATGATGCGTTATCGCAGCGACTACAACCTCGAGCCGATGCGCGACCGGATTCGTGCGCTGGTCGCGGGCGGCGTCGAAGGGCTGACGCCTGCGCGCGTCTCGTTGACGCTCGTCGCGGTCACGCCGGTGCTGACGTTCCCCGGCAACTGCGCAGCCGGCGACGATGTCGCCGGTGCCGCCGGTGCGGTTGCCGCGACGACCTGCCCGCAGAGTAACGGCTACGTGCCGTCGCGCGCCACGGCGATGCTGGTTGTGCTGGCGTTGCTAGTATTGCTGATGAGCGGATCGATCTGGCTGTGGGATTCGGGAAGGCGCACGTGGTTCAAGCCGAAGAAGCGCGCCGACGCAGCCGACGGGAGCGGTCGTGCGAAGTCCGCCGGCCATGCCGAGGGCGACGCATGAGGCACGCCTATACCTGCGCACCGGCCTACTGGGCGCATCACAGCTGGCTCGAACGCGGGCAGCCCGTCCGTGATGAACGCACCGCGCGCGCCGCCCACGCATTTCTGTTCGGCCGTTATCCGCAACTGGTTCGGGTGGCGCTGGCTGATGTGCCGCCCGTGCTGCCGATCTGGCCGCGGCCCGCGTGTGCGCGCTTGTGCCGGATCGTCGCCGCGCTCGCGTTCGCGCCTTCTCTGCGGCGCGTCGTCGCCGCGCAGGGCCGCGCCGCGTTTGCGGCCGGTGTCGCACCGCGGTTGCTGGCGGAAATTCAGCGGCATCCGCGCGCCGCAGCGGACGACCTGAAGGTCGAGCCGACGCCGTCGCTGTTCAGCCGGCGCGACATGACGGCGGCTGGCCTGGCACTGACGCTCGCCGCCGCCGCTGATTCGCGCTACGCGTTCTGGTGGAGCCTGCGCTTGCCGCGCGAGATCTGCGAGGCCGCGAGCAGTTATCGCGTGCGTGAACTGTCCTCTGCCGACGCACGCAAACTGGTCGCCGAGGCCCGCCGTCTGATGGAGGCCCATCCATGCTGATCTGTCGAATGGGCGCCTGGCGGATCGAATCGGACGGGCATCTGAGCGCGCACGAACTGGCGTCGCTCGATGGCCTGCGCGCCGTCGACTCGGACCGTGCGGCCGAACTGGCGCACGAGCGCCGCCGCCTCGCCAGGCAAGTGCGTGAGCTCAAGCGCCGCGCGTGGCGCCGCGGCCGGGCCGCCGGAACGGCGGCGGCGCTGCGTGAACAGGTGGGACATATGGGTGCGGCGGCGTTCGCTGCCCACCGTATCGAGGACAGGCTCACGCAAATCGTGCTCAGCGCGGTGAGCGACATTGTTGGTCAACTGCCGCCGTCGGCGGTGTTGTCCAATCAACTGCGCCGTGCGCTGATGGTGGCGCAGTCGCAGCGGTTGGTGTCGGTGCGAGTCGCACCGGCCGACTTCGATGACGCAGTCCGTCTGATCGCGACCCTCGAGCAGGAACTTGGCGCGCCGCTTTGCAGCGTGCTTGCCGACGTGGGGCTACCCGCTCATGCATGCGTCGTTGAGACCGAGTCTGGCGTGATCGACGGCGGTTTGAAGATCCAGTTGCCGGCGCTGGAGCGCGGCATTCGCGACAGCGTGGCGGCGTTGCTGCGCGAATATGACTTCGCTGATGGCTCCGGACATACGGCGCTCGATATGGTTGGGCACGGCGTGCGGCAGACGTTGGCCGCGCTGGCGGCGCCTTTGTCGACGCGGGCATCGCCGAGTACGCCGAGTGTGCCGAGTGCGCAGCCGCCCTTGCCGAACACAGTCCGTGTGTTCCGGCGGCCACTCGCGCGGGAGGTGGGATGACTCTCTGGCCCGACATGGAGACCGTAGCGCTCGCGGACGTTGAGCGCATCAACCTGGCGATCCGCCACTTCGGCAGTCCGCATGCGGTGTCGGTCGGCACGCGGGGTTTCACGCTGCTGTTCGAGCCGTGCCGCGCACGCTATCCGCTAAGGGTATCAGGTGTTGCCGGGCAGGCACCGTTCAGTGCCGGCTGCGATGCCGGCGCGTTGCTGCCGGAGCTGACGCCGTTAGTGACCGAGGCGCGCGGCGATGCGGCGCTCCTGCATGTCGCGGACGCGTTGAGTGACTGGCTGTGTGCGCTCGAGGGACTGTTCGGCTTCACGATCGAACTCACCGGTGTCGCATTCGACGGCTTTCCGGAGCAGGGCGCCTATGGCCTCGCGGTGACCCACACGACGAGCGGTCGCACCGCCCATTTTTCATTTTGCAGCCCGGCGGTCGATGAATGGCTGCGATTGCGTATACCGCCCGCGCCTTCCAGAAACGCATTGCTGAGCCGCCTTTACATACGCTTGCCGGTTTGCATGCCCGGTCCGTGGCTATCGCTGCCGAGGCTGCGCAGGATCGCGGTCGGTGACGCACTGCTATTCGACCGCGATTCCACCTACCTGCGTGTGCCATTGCGAGTCGGCACATGCCGGATCCTGTTCCAATTTACCAAGGAGTACACCGTGATAGACCGTGTGATGACCGATGAAACCCAGCCCGTCGAAGTGACCAGCGAACTGCTGCCGATCGACTCGATCACCTTCGCCTTCGAGGCGGTGCTCGGCACGTTGTCGTTGTCGGTAGCCGAACTGGCGCATCTGCGCGAAGGCTCGATCGTCGCGTTCCGGTTGCCGGCGCGCGAGCGCAAGGTCACGCTTTTGTGTCAGGGCATTCCCTTTGCTCGTGGCGAGTTGATCGATATCGAAGGCGCGATGGGCGTGCGCGTCACGCGGCTAACCCAGGAGGATCTGCCGGCATGACCGATCAGTTCAATCCGCTGCAGACCATCAGCCTGTTCTTCATGCTTGGGCTGATGCCACTCGCAGTCGCTATGACCACCTCGTTCACGAAGTTCAGCATCGTGCTCACGCTGCTGCGCTCCGCATTGGGGGTGCAGCAGGCACCGAGCAATCTCGTGATCTCCGGCCTCGCCCTCGCGGCGACGCTGGTGGTCATGGCGCCGACCATTTCGAAGATCGAGGCCGCGCTCGATAACGGCGACGGTGCGATGCCGCGCGCCACCGAACTTCTGCAGGCCGTGCGCGGCCCGCTGGGCGACTTCATGCTGAAGCACTCGCGAGCCGACGAACGGCAGTTTCTCGTCGGCGCCGCGAAACGGATCGATCCGGAGCGAGAAGCGCGCGAAACGGACATGCAGTTGCTGATTCCGGCATTTCTGATCAGCGAGATATCGAGTGGCTTCGAAGCGGGCTTCCTGCTCTATATCGCATTTCTGGTGGTGGATCTGGTGGTCGCCAATGTGCTGAGCGCGATGGGCATGATGATGCTCTCGCCGAGCACCGTGTCGATTCCGTTGAAGCTGTTCATCTTCGTGTCGGTATCGGGCATGTCGAAGCTCATGCACGGCCTTATCGTCAGCTACGTCAAATGAACGGCCTGCCTTCTCTTGCCAACTTGTCGAGCGATGCGCTGATGCTGGTGTTCTGGCTCTCGCTGCCCGCGCTCGCAGTTGCCACCGCCGTTGGTCTGCTGATCGGCCTGTTGCAGTCGGTCACGCAAATCCAGGACCAGAGCCTGCCCTATGGCGCCAAGATCATCTGCGTAGGGGGCGTACTGATCATCACCGCGCCGTGGGCGAATCGCGAACTCTCGCGCTTCCTTGCGCACGTGTTCACCTATATCGCGGCGGGCCGCTTGCATTGACCATGGACCCTATCCGCTATCTCGAAGGTTTCGCGTTCTGCACGATCCGGCCGGCCGTCGCGCTCTCCATGATTCCATTTAGCCAGAGCGGCCCGCTCGGAAGCAAGTTGCGGGTGCCGCTTCTTCTAGTGATCGCCATGCTGCCGCAGCAGGTAGGCTGGCCACCGCATCCTGTGCCGGCGATGGTGGTCGAAGTCGCCACCGGTGTCGTGCTCGGCCTGCTGCTCGGCACGATCTTCCACGCCGCCGGCGCTGCCGGCGCGATGCTGGATCAGCAGGGGGGCTATGCGAGTGCCGCGATGTACGACCCGCATTTCCAGCAGGAAGCAGCGCTGTTCGAACAATTGTTTCTGCAATTCGCCGCGCTGACGCTATTCACGGGGCCCGGCCTGCCACTGCTGTTCGGTTTCTTCACGGACGCGTGGGTGCTGTGGCCTCCTGGGCAATGGCGCGGCGACCTGGTCGACGTGTTCCGCCAACTGGCACTGCGCAATCTCGCGGACGTACTCACCGAAGGCGTGCGGCTTGCGACCCCGTTGCTCGGCCTCATGCTGCTCGTCGATGTCGCGTTCGGGCTGATGTCGCGGCATGCGAAGCGGCTCAATCCCTTCGCGACCGCGCGCACGGTCAAAGCCGGAGTGCTGACGTTTGCGGCTGTGCTGAGTGTGCCTGCTCTGTTCGCACAGTTGCGCATCGCGTTCGATCACGTGATCCATCTGCAATGAGCAACAAGAGCGAAGCGCCGACCCCCAAGCGGATCCGCCGCGCGCGCAGGGACGGCGAGATCTCGAAGAGCACGCATCTGACAGTGGCGTTCAGCGGCCTGTGCTGGTGGCTTTATCTGTTCATCGAGGCACCCCACCTGTATGCGCTGGGCAACGAGCTGATCCTGCGCGTGACAACCTTGGACGGCTCGCGCGAGTTCGGCGACCGGCTTGCGTCGACGTGTGCCGCGCTTTACGCCTTCATGTCGCCGGTGTTGGCGGCGCTCGGTGTCGGCGCGCTCGCGGTGCTGGTGCCCGAACTGATGCAAACACGCGGCCTGTTGGCATGGAAGCGCGTCATGCCTGACGTCAAGCGCCTGAATCCCGTCAATGGATTGAAGCAGATGTTCAGCCTACGCCTTGTGTGGGACACCGTCCTCACGATCATCCAGTTCACGATCCTGCTGTTTCTGTTTGTGCAGGCACTGGTCGCGTGGCTGCGGCAGCTTGCGCCCATCTGGACATTTTCCTTACCGGTTCATCTTGGCTATGCGGCCGTCTCGCACTCGCATTTGCTGCTCTGGATGACCGTATCGCAGATCGCGCCCGGCGTGGCCGACTATCTCGTCCAGCGCTTTCTGTGGCTGCGCGGTTTGCGCATGGACAAGAACGAAATCAAACGCGAATTCCGCGACGACGAAGGCGATCCTTACGTCAAAAGCCGTCGTCGTGCGCTTCATCGGGAGTTAGGTCAATAACATGTCGAACCGTTCCATTCTCAGCCGCTACGATCTGTCGGCATTTTTCGCGCGTCACGCGGACCTCGCCGTCGGCGTCGGCATTCTGGCGGTCCTTGCCTTGCTGATCGTGCCGGTGCCGCCGTTCGTGCTCGATCTGTTCATCTGCGTGAGCTTCGCCTCCGGCCTGACGATGCTGACCACCACGCTGTATGTATCGAAGGCCGCCGACCTCGCGAGCTTTCCGTCGCTGCTGCTGATCACGACGTTGCTGCGCCTTGCGCTGGCTATCGCTTCGACCAAGATGATCCTGCTCCATGCGCACGCCGGCCAGATCATCGGCGCGTTCGGCGAGATGGTGGTCGGCGGCAATGTGGCGGTCGGCCTCGTGGTGTTCGTGGTGCTGGCGGCGATCCAGTTCATCGTCGTGGCAAAAGGCGCGGACCGTGTCGCGGAAGTGGCGGCGCGCTTCACGCTCGACGGCATTCCGGGGCGGCAGATGAGTATCGACGCCGACATGCGCAGCGGGGTGGTCACGGCTGCCCAGGCGAGCCGTCTGCGCGCGTCGCTCGAACGCGAAACCTATTTCTACGGCTCGCTCGACGGCGCGATGAAATTCGTCAAGGGCGATGCGGTGGCGAGCCTCGTCGTCGCGCTGGTGAATATCGTCGGCGGATTGGCGGTCGGCATTGCGCAGCGCGGCATGTCGTTTGGCGACGCGTTGCACACGTACACGATTCTGACGGTCGGCGACGGTCTGGTGTCGCAGATTCCGTCGCTGATCGTCTCGGTGGCCGCGGGCATTCTGGTTACCCGCGTGAGCGCCACCGATGGCGCTGACGCCCATCTCGGCGGTGACATCTACAGGCAGCTGGCGGCGCATCCGAAAGCCATCGGCATGGCCGGCGTGGCGTGTCTGTCGCTGGGGGCGATTCCCGGCTTTCCGCACATCCAGTTCCTGGTGGCCGGCGGTCTGCTGCTCGTGCTCTCCATCACGCTGATGCGCAACGCTGCGCTCGCGAACAACTCGCAGCGCGCGCTGATGCCCGGCATGACGCGCGACGGCGGCAATTACGTGCCGCGCATTCTCGACGATGTCGAATTGGGCACGAGTGCGGCATTGCGCCTGCGGCTCGGTCTGGAGGCTTTCGATGCATTGCGGCCCGAGGCGCTGAACCGCCAGCTCGGCCAGTTGCGCCGCAAGCTGATGGTCGAGCTGGGCGTGCCGTTTCCGGGTCTCGCGCTATTGCGCGACTCGCGGCTCGCGCCCGAGCGCTACGTGGTCGATATCGAGGACGTGCCGTTTGCGAGCGGCACGCTGGTCGCCGCACACACGCTGGTGAGCGGCGAAGCGAGCCGCATCATGTTCGAAGGCGTGCCGGGCTACCGGCCGCAAGCCGCGAAATCGGTCTGGGTGCCGAGCGCGACCGCGGCCTCGCTCGACGACCCGGAGATCCACAAGGCGAGTGTCGACGAGGCGCTATGCGATCACCTCGCGGAAGTTTGCGAGCGTTCGGCGGCCGACTTTCTCGGCACCCAGGAGACGCGCTTTTTGCTCGATCAACTATCGATCGAGTTTCGCGAGCTGGTCGCTCAGGCGGTGCAGGCCGTGAACACGGTTCAACTCGCCAGCGTGCTGCGGCAATTGCTGCAGCAGCGCGTGCCGATCCGCAATCTGCGCGCGATTCTCGAAGCCGTCGTACGCGTCCCGGCGGCCGAGCGCACGATCGACCGGATGGTGCGGCAGGCACGCATTCAGCTAGGTCCGCAGATCGCGCGCAGCTACGCCGACCTCGAGACGTGGACGATCTCCACGGCGGTGCTCGATCCATCATGGGAAGCCGAGCTTGAAGCGCAGATCAGAAGTGGCGTGGACGGTGAACCGCAGTGTGTGCTTTCCGTAGAGGAACTGGAGCGTGCACAGCGGACCTTCATGACCGAGCTGAACGGGATCTCGCTGATCGTGACGAATGCGATGCTGCGTCCGCATCTGGCGCGTCTGTTGCGCGACTTCGGCCGGCGCATCGACGTGCTGGCCATTGAAGAGATTCCGTTCGACGTCTACCGCGTCCAATCCGTCGCGACGCTGGGCGCGGCATGAAGGAGAACCTCATGTCATCTCCGGGAAAGAGTGCGGCGGTGTTCCTTTCCACACCGACGCTGCGCGGCCGGGTGGTTGAAGCACGCGGCGTGATCGCGCGGGTGGTGGGCGTATCGTTGCGGATCGGCGAGAAAGTGCGCCTGGTGCGGCCGGATACGCATGAGGCGCAGTACGGTGAAGTGGTCGGGTTTGCGCACGATGGTGCGCTGGTCATGCCGCTTGCCGGTCTGAACGGCCTGTCGGATATCACCGAGGTGCAAGGCTGCGGTTCGGAGTGGGGCATGTTCGACGCGGCAGGACTGCTCGGTCGCGTGGTCGACGGGCTCGGCAATCCGCTCGACGGCGGTCCCGCGCCGCAGCCGCTTGCGAGTGCGGCTGTGCAGAGCCGGACCGGGGCGACGCTCAATCCGCTTGAGCGGCCGGTCATCACGACACCATTTGCTACCGGCGTGCGCGCCATCGACGGCCTGCTGACCTGCGGCGTCGGCCAGCGCACCGGCATCTTCGCGCCCGCAGGCGGGGGCAAGAGCACGATCATGGGCATGATCGCCAACGGTGCATCGACCGATGCGGTCGTGGTCGCGCTGATCGGCGAACGAGGTCGCGAAGTGGCTGAATTCATTCACGACCACCTCGAGCGGCGGCGCGCGTCGACGATCGTGGTCGCCGCGACGTCCGATCGTCCCGCCGCGGAACGGATCAAGGCGGCGGAACTCGCGGCGCAGGTCGCGGTGGGACTGCGCGCGAGCGGACGCAACGTGCTGCTGCTGTTCGACTCGCTTACGCGCTATGCGCGCGCGTTGCGCGAACTCGGGCTGGCGGTCGGCGAGCCGCCGTTGCGCGGCGGTTTTCCGCCGAGCGTGTTTGCGCAGTTGCCGCGTCTGATCGAATCGGCCGGCGTGACGGCGCAGGGCAGCATCACCGCGTTCTACACGGTGCTCGCCGACGAGGCCGATCTGTCCGATCCGGTTGCCGAGGAAGCCCGCTCGCTGCTCGACGGCCATATCCAGCTTTCGTCGAAACTGGGCGCGGCCGGTCACTATCCCGCCATCGACATTCTGCGCAGCCGAAGCCGGTTGATGACGCGCGTCGCCGGTGCTGCGCATCAAGCGGAATCGAACCGCGTGCGCGACTGGCTTGCGCGCTATGAGGAGGTCGAACTATTGCTGCAGATAGGTGAATACCAGCACGGTAACGATGCGGATACGGACCGGGCCATCGACCGGCGGGCAGCGATCGAGCGCTTTCTGCGCCAGCCCTACGACACGCGTTGCGGTTGGGACGACGTGCGAAAACAGTTGCATGCGCTGTGTGATGGCAATCATCCGGTATGAGCCATAGCGTCGCGAGGCTGGCGAAGTTCTGGCGCGTGCTGGCGCGAGTACGGCGCTTGCGCGTTCAACGTAGGCTGCGCGATGTGGTGGACGCGCGCCGCGGCGAGCGTCGCACGGCGGGCGAGGTCGCACAGCGCGTCGCCGCACTTGAACGGCATGCCGAGGAGCGGCTACGGGTGCTCGCATCGTGCCGGCGCGACGTGACGGCAGGCCGACAGTGGCATGCGACGCTACGCGCGCACGACGCGCGCACGCCGACGCTGCGCCGGCAACTGGCCGAAGCCGAGGCCGCGCATGCCGAAGCATGCGCGGCGGCGGCGCAAGCGTTGACGAACTGGCGGCGCGAGACGATTCGGCAGGAGGAGGCTTGCACTCGCGCTCGCGATTGCCTGATCCGGTTGCGCGAAAGCGGATAAACGCTGAGCGCGATTCCCGATATGACGTATCCGACAGCCGAACACAACGGGGCCGGGCGACTTGACGTCGTCCGGCCCCTTCCAGTGTGATACGACTCTCGCCGGAGGAGGGCAGGCGTTGTCCTCCTCCGGCGAGCCTGATCGCTGATCGCGCGCGCTTAAGCCGCGTGTTGGTTGAAATCGCTTTGCGTCGGGTTCTTGCCGGTCGTCGGGTCGTTAAAGCCTTTGCCGTTGCGCGCTTCCACCAATTGGTAGGCGCCCTGCGCGGCGGCGGCGATCTGACGGCCATTGGAGTTGTGCTGCACTGAGAGCGGTGTGCCGTCCCGATTGTTGATGCCGCCGATCTGCAACGCCTGGTTCTTGTTGACGACGTCCAACTGGCTCACGTAGGAGACTTTCGGGTTGTTCTTGTCTGCCTGCGTGTTGAGTATGACTTTGGTACCGTCATCCAGGTTCAACTCCACCGGTTTCGTGAACATCGCCGAGGTGCCATTCTGCTTGAAATGTGGGTCTCCTTCCGCTACGGTCTTGGCGCCGGTTTTATTGTTGGTCACGGTCACCGATTGATCCTTCTGATTGACATCGATCGTGTGGCCATTGTCTTGGAGCGTGACGTGGTCGTTGGTGGCGCTGGTGACGTTCCACGAGGCTGCATCGCTTCCCGAACCGCTGCCGTGGTCGTTGCGCGGCGGTGTGCGATCGCATTGATTCGAATTTCTCTCGAAGCGGCTGTTGGTTGTCGCACTGCCGCGGCCGCCGAACGAATCGTCGCGGCGGTCGCAGCGTGCTTGCGTTTGATTGGAGCCATAGCCGCGGCTGACGGTTGTCGACTGCGAAGTATATGTGCTGCTGGAGCCGTTCGGTGAGGTGTGGCTAGCCATGGAGAAGGACGTCTTCGAGAAGCCGCCCTGCATGTTGGACATCTGCGGCGACGGACGGTGAGCGTCAAAGGCGCTGGCACGCGGAAGCGGCGGTTGCGCACCGCCGTGCGTATGACTATTCGCGTTGGCCTGGAGCGAGAAGGAGAGGTGATTGGTTTGCATCGCTGCTTGCATGTCGATTTTCCTGAGGTAAAAGAGTCGGCTTGACTGGAGAGGCGGAACCGCCTTGCCGACGATATGGAATGGTTCCGTGTATGACATGGTAGAGAGATTGGATTGTCGTTCGGCGTACTTATTTATAGTGTGAAAGATGAGTTGTGAATTATTCGGGTTTTCATCCTGTTCGCAGCGGCCTGTCGAGAGGCGGCGATGTGGATGGTCATGGAGTAAGGCGGTTTCGAACAGGCGAATGTTGCTGTCAAGGTAGGGTCGACGCACGCGCAAACTTAATATTCCCGTACGACATGCGGCTGCGGTACCGATGATCTGATGGCGCTGCCGGTGAGCGGATTTTCAGCGCGCGCCGTTCGTCCACAACTCATCGAGGTGCGACCATGTCAACCAGCCC
>NZ_JAMWXW010000051.1:0-49775 GCF_031570135.1 Paraburkholderia sp. USG1
ACATGAAGGCAGAGGACGATGCCAAGCGGTTTTGTAGACTTGAAAAAGAGACCGGCACAGGTTGGCTACCGTCACCGACGCTGGGTCACTACAATATGTGGGACTCTGCGTACGCAGAATGCGTATACGATCAACGGAAATTGCAGAATAAGCGTCTTCATGAAATTCTCGACGAGCACAATGCTCAATAACAAACGCTAAATTGCCTGCGCGGCTGGATGGTTCGACCGTGCATGCTCTGCCGCCAGCAAAGAGCTGTCTAAGGATAAGAAGTATTTACCTAAAAAAATCAACCCGTTGCAGCCGAATAACAGCTTCTTCGGGGGAAGTTGGGCTGTTGTGTAACGACTTCTAATCCAAATCGCCAAGAGACTGCATTGCTGCCGCTCAATTGCTCCCCCGTCACAGACTTCGCCAGATTCCGCGAGTTGTAGACGTCGAATAGGAAGGTATCAACGGCTAATCCCGCGTCCCGCTCGGCTTTCGGAGGCGCTCGGCGCCGTGCTTTTGCCAGGACGAGAAACAACGCACCCAAGGTCGCCAGGCGGCTCTGACGAGAAGCTCACATACGTCTGCAGAGCAGCAGCGACGGCAAAGTCGGCCGAAAGCGCCGCCTCATGATTTTTGCGAGACTCAGAAAACGACGGCCACATCAACCAGGTGGTCGCCGCGCTGGCGGCTGCGAAGGCAGTCAGGTTCCGCCATGCGAGCTATCGGAGCGCATCCATTGATAAATGTCTCAATGGATGCTTCCCAAAATCTCACATTATGGTTCCCGCTACAACAACACTTAAACATCAATATTCCCCGCCCGCAATGCATTCGACTCGATGAAAGCCCTACGCGGCTCCACATCATCCCCCATGAGCGTAGTAAAGATCCCATCAGCCGCAATAGCATCCTCGATCTGCACACGAAGAAGGCGACGCACGGTCGGATCCATCGTAGTTTCCCAAAGCTGCCCAGGATTCATCTCGCCGAGGCCTTTGTAGCGCTGCTTCGAGATATTGCGCTCAGCATCAGCCAACAACCACTTCATAGCGCTCTTGAAGTCAGTAACAGCCATACTCCGCTCGCCACGTTTAATGACAGCGCCAGTCCCAATCAACCCCTTAAACGTATTAGCGGTATTGATCAGCTGCTGATAGTCAGCAGTGAGTTGAAAATCCTGATCCAACACAGAAATCTTCTGATTCCCGTGATGCGTCCGCGCGACCCGCAGCGAGCGCAATTCACGCACAGGGTCATACATCGTCGTAACCTTAACTTCAGGCTTCAACGGATCATCCCTTAGCTTCGCCTCAAGAGCCTTAGCCGACGCATCAGCCGCTTCCTCGCTGGACAGATCGATCGCAATCCCATCCATCACAGCCTCGAGCGCGCCAGCGTCATACAACCGGCTCAACCGATTAACAACAGCCTGCGCCAGCAAATAAGCCCGAGCCAACTCCCCCAACGCATCCCCAGTAATCGGCGTAGCCCCTTCCGAAGCCAACAACTCCGACCCCTGCAACGCCAGTTTCAGAATGTGAGCATTAACCTCAGCCTCATCCTTCAAATACCGCTCATCCTTACCCGCCTTGATTTTGAACAGGGGCGGTTGCGCGATATAGATATACCCACGCTCGATCATCTCCGGCATCTGCCGATAGAAGAACGTCAACAATAGCGTACGAATGTGCGCACCATCAACGTCAGCATCGGTCATGATAATGATGCGGTGATAACGCAACTTATCGAGGTTGTAGTCCTCCTTACCAATCCCACAGCCCAGCGCAGTAATCAGCGTCACAATCTGCTCCGAAGAAAGCAGCTTGTCATACCTTGCCTTCTCCACATTCAGCACCTTGCCGCGCAGCGGCAAAATCGCCTGAAACTTCCGATCCCGCCCCTGCTTCGCCGACCCGCCCGCCGAGTCACCCTCGACGATATAAATCTCAGACTTGGCCGGATCCTTCTCCTGGCAATCCGCCAACTTCCCAGGCAGACCCACGCCGTCGAGCACACCCTTCCGACGCGTCATCTCACGCGCCTTCCGAGCCGCATCCCGCGCGCGCGCCGCATCCACAATCTTGCTGCAAATGATCTTCGCGTCATTCGGCGTCTCGAGCAGAAACTCTTCGAGCGCCTTCGCGACCACATCCTCCACCGGCGCGCGCACTTCCGACGACACCAGCTTGTCCTTCGTCTGCGCGCTGAACTTCGGCTCCGGCACCTTCACCGACAGCACACACGACAATCCCTCACGCATATCGTCGCCAGAAGTCTCAACCTTCGCCTTCTTCGCGACTTCGTGATCGTTGATGTACTTGTTCAACACGCGCGTCATTGCCGCCCGCAACCCGGTCAGGTGGGTGCCGCCGTCGCGCTGCGGGATGTTGTTCGTGAAGCACAGCACGTTTTCGTTGTAGCTGTCGTTCCACTGCATCGCCACCTCCACGCCCACGCCGTCTTTCTCGCCGCTGATGTGGAAAATGTTCGGGTGCAGCACGGACTTGTTCTTGTTGATGTACTCGACAAAGCCCTTCACACCGCCCACGAACGCGAAATCTTCTTCCTTGCCGGTGCGCTGATCCGTCAAGCGAATCCGCACGCCGTTATTCAGAAACGACAGTTCGCGAATCCGCTTGGCCAGAATGTCGTAGTGATATTCGATGTTGCCGAAAATCGTCTCGTCGGCGAGAAAGTGCACTTCGGTGCCGCGGTTCTCGGTCTCGCCGGTGACCTGAATCGGCGAAACGGCCACGCCGTCGATCTCTTCGATAATGCGGTTCTGCGGCACGCCACGGTGGAATTCCATGAAGTGCTTCTTGCCGTCGCGGCGAATGGTCAAACGCAGCCACGCCGACAGCGCATTCACGCACGACACGCCCACGCCGTGCAGGCCGCCGGACACCTTGTAGCTGTTCTGGTCGAACTTGCCGCCGGCGTGCAACTCGGTCATCACGATTTCAGCGGCGCTGCGCTTCGGATCATGCTTGTCGTCCATCTTCAGACCGGTCGGCACGCCGCGGCCGTTGTCAGTGATGGAAATGGAGTTATCCGCGTGAATGATCACCTGGATGTCGTTGCAATGCCCCGCCAACGCTTCGTCGATGGAGTTGTCCAGCACTTCGAATACGAGGTGATGCAGACCGGTCCCGTCCGATGTATCCCCGATGTACATCCCGGGCCGCTTGCGCACCGCCTCCAGACCTTCGAGGATCTGAATCGAGGATGCGCCGTAGCTGTTGTCGGGTTGCGAATTGTTCGTTTCAGTCATGGATTTTTTCCGGTTCTGCGTTGCTGCAAGGTTGCTGCTCGGGACTTTTCAAATCACCATAAAAACGCCAAAGGGGCGCTGCGCCCCTTGGTGTGTTCTTTGGTGTTGGACGCGTTAGATGCGCATCGGCATCACGACGTATTTGAATTCGTCGTTCTCGGGAATCGTGATCAACGCGCTGGAGCTGGCGTCGCCCAGGCTCACTTGCAACGTGTCGACCTTCAGGTTCGCGAGCACGTCGAGCAGATACGTGACGTTGAACCCGATATCGACGCTGTCGCCGTCGTATGCGATTTCCAGTTCTTCCTGCGCCTCTTCCTGATCGGCGTTGGTCGACATGATCTTCAACTGGCCCGGCTCGATGATGCAGCGCACGCCCTTGAATTTGTCCGAGGTCAGAATCGCGGCGCGTTGCAGCGAGCGCTGCAGTTCTTCACGGCCGATCACGAACTGATTCTTGTGCGACTTCGGAATCACGCGCTGGAAGTCGGGGAATTTGCCTTCCACCAGCTTCGACACCAGTTCGACCTGGCCGAACGTGAACTTGACCTGCGTCTGCGCGATGTCGATCTTCAGTGTGTCGTCGATGTCTTCCAGCAGACGCTGGAGTTCCAGAATCGTCTTGCGCGGAATGATCACTTCCTGACGCTGGAACGAGCCTTCGATCTTCACGGACGAGAACGCCAGACGGTGGCCGTCCGTTGCGACCGCCATCAACTGGTCGCCGTCCACCACCAGCAGCATGCCGTTCAGGTAGTAGCGGATGTCCTGCTGAGCCATCGAAAAATGGACCATGCCGAGCAACTGGCGGAACGTCTTCTGGGGAACCACGAGGTTCGCGCCGTAGTCTTTAGCTTGCGCGACCGTCGGGAATTCGTCCGCGGCGAGCGTTTGCAGCGCAAAGCGGCTCTTGCCGGATTGCACGGTCAGACGCTTGTCGTTCAGCGTGAGCGTGACCTGCCCGTCGGGCATGGCGCGCAGAATGTCGAGGAGCTTTCTCGCTGCCACCGTGGTCGCCACCGAATCGCCGCCTACGCCGAAATCGGCACGCGTGGTGATCTGCAACTCGAGGTCGGTCGACAGGAACGACACGTCCGGGCCGTTCTTGGTAATCAGCAAATTGGCGAGGATCGGCAACGTATGGCGGCGTTCGACGATGCCGCTCACAGTTTGCAGCGGCCTGAGGAGGTTATCGCGTTCGGTCTTGACCAGTTGCATAGAGTTCCTTCGTTGATATAACGGCCTGCGCGCCTTGCCAGGACAGCTTTCCAGCACGCAGCCGTGGCTCCCCGCCGGCGCCTTGCAGCGCCTGTCACGGCGTGAAATCCGCCCGCGGCCGCCGGGCGGTTAAACCTGTATTGTGCCTGAAAACGGAACCGCCTCACTAAAATGGGGGCGAGTTTGGAAATAAACAGGTCGTTTTTTCCAGACGAACCGCTCAGCCTTTCAGCGTCTGCTCCAGCACGTGCAATTCGTGGTTCAGTTGCGCGTCCTTGCTGCGCTCGTCGGCAATTTTGCGCACTGCGTGCAGCACCGTGGTGTGGTCGCGGCCGCCGAACAGCTCGCCGATTTCCGGCAAGCTCTTCTGGGTCAGCTCCTTCGCCAGATACATCGCGATTTGCCGCGGCCGCGCGATGTTCGCCGGACGCTTCTTCGAATACATGTCCGCGACCTTGATGCTGTAGAAGTCAGCCGTGGTCTTCTGGATGTTTTCCACCGAAATCTGCCGGTTCTGTACCGTCAGCAGGTCTTTCAGCGCTTCTTTTGTCACTTCGATCGTGATTTCGCGGCCGTGGAACTTCGAATACGCGAGGATCTTGCGCAGCGCGCCTTCGAGTTCACGCACGTTCGACCGCAAGTGTTTCGCGACGAAGAACGCGACGTCTTCATTCAGGCTCACGAACTCCGATTGCGCCTTGCGCATCAGAATCGCGACGCGCATTTCCAGCTCGGGCGGCTCGATCGCCACGGTCAGGCCAGAGTCGAAGCGGGAGATCAGGCGGTCGTCGATACCCGAAATTTCCTTCGGATACGTGTCGCTGGTGATGATCACCTGCGCTTTGTTGGCGACCAGCGCTTCGAATGCGTAGAAGAATTCCTCTTGTGTACGCGACTTGCCCGAGAAAAATTGGATATCGTCGATCAGCAGCAGGTCGAGCGAGTGGTAGTAGCGCTTGAAGTCGTCGAACGCCTTGCGCTGGTAAGCCTTCACCACGTCGGACACGTATTGTTCCGCGTGGATGTAGCGAATCCGCGCACCCGCCTTGTCCATCAGAAGCTGGTTGCCGATCGCGTGGATCAGGTGGGTCTTGCCCAAGCCCACGCCGCCATACAGAAACAGCGGGTTGTACGAGATGCCGGGATTGTCGGCGACCTGAATCGCCGCGGCGCGCGCCAACTGGTTGGCCTTACCGGTCACGAAGTTGTCGAACGTCAGAACCGGGTTCAGTTTGGAGCGCTCGTACATCGAGTCGGTTTCGCCGTTGCCGCTCGAACCGGCGCTCTGGCCCGGGCGCCACGTACGGCGGGCGGCCGCGGCTTCGTTCGCGTCGAGGCTGGGCAGATCGAGGTCGGCGGAATCTTCGGCCGCAGCGCGTGCGTTTGCGTTCTGTTCGGCCGCCGCGCGGGCATTCGCGTTGAGGTTGGCCATCGCGCTATTCGCGCCGTTCGCGCGCGCAGTCTGCGCGGCTTGCACGGCGCCGACGGCTGCGTCCACGGCGGCGCCATTGCCGGCGCTGCCGCCCATTGAAGCCGGCGCAGAAGCCGGACGCGCCGGCGCGGCTGCTGCGGGGGCGCGCATGCCGGCTTTCGGGTCGAGTACAAACTGGACGTCGACGGGGGCGTGCCAGAAATCGCGGGCCATATCGGCAATGCGGCCGGAGAACTGGCTCTTGACCCAGTCGAGCTTGAAACGGTTCGGCGCAGCGATGCTAAGCGTGTTCGCAGCGGCGTCGAAGGCGACCGGGGCCAACGGTTTGATCCACGTCACGTACTGCTGGGGCGTAAGCTCACGCTCCAGCAATGCGGAACAGTGTTGCCAGAAATCGTTCATCGAGTTGCTGTCGTTATGGTGTGCACGGCGGTTGCCGCTGCCCTTGTCGCGCGCACGCAACAAGGCCCTGAGCAGCCAGACTAACCAGGCGCAATGGCTCCAGGCGCTTGTGCCACAAGGGTTTGCGGGGCAAGCGAGCCGGAGCGGCGTGCAGGATTTTTGGGAAGTAAGGCGAGATTCTAACGCCAAAACGGACCCGCAAGGGAGTTATCCACAGGGACGGATCACCCGCCGAACTCCTCGCGGGGCACGCTCGAATCAGGCTAAACTATTGACGGTCAACGAAAAACCGGTTTAAATAGCGGGTTCCGCGAAAACCAATTCAGTAAACCTCCGGCCATTGCGCTTTCAGCGATGATCGCGCGGTTATTTTTCGATCAAGTGAGAGCAACATGAAACGTACTTACCAACCTTCCGTTACCCGTCGCAAGCGCACCCACGGCTTTCGCGTTCGCATGAAGACCGCAGGTGGCCGCAAGGTCATCAACGCACGTCGCGCGAAGGGCCGCAAGCGCCTCGCCATCTAAGGCAGGCGTTGCACGCGACGCTTATGCCGGGTAGTGAAGCCCGCGGTAACGCGGGAACGGCTGAGGCGCAGCAACTGGGCTCGGTTCCGTTGCGAGCGCAAGCCGCCTTCCCCAAAGCCGCAAGGCTGCTGAAAACGGATGAATTTTCATCCGTTTTTCGTTTGCGCCCGTGGCGCCGCACCGCGCACTTCGTGGTGTACGGCCGGCCCACCGGCAACGAAGCTCGCTTAGGCCTCGTGATCGGCAAGAAGTACGCGCCGCGCGCGGCCACGCGTAATCTGGTGCGTCGAATCGCGCGTGAGGCCTTCCGGCTGCGTCGCGCGGACTTCGGCGGTTGGGATGTGCTGCTGCGTTTGCACACGCGCTTCGACAAGAAGGCTTTGCCGAGCGCCTCGTCGCCGCCGTTGAGGGCGCTGTGCCGCAGCGAAATCGAGGCGTTGCTCGACAAGGCAGCGCGCGAAGTGACCCGTCGCGAGGCGCCGCCCGCGGAAGCGCCCAAGACGGAATGACGCTCAAGTGACCGCCCGCTTTGCAGTTCAGGCCGCTCAGGCGGCCGCGCTGCGCGGGCGTCGCCCGGTACTCCACGTTGCGCGGCGCCGTCCGGCCGCACCAGCCATGCAAACGGTACTCATCGCTTTATTGCGTTTCTACAAAGTTGCCGTGAGCCCAATGCTCGGCAACCGGTGCCGTTTTTACCCTTCCTGCTCTGATTACGCGCGCGAAGCAATCCAGTATCATGGCGCCGCGCGCGGGACTTATCTCGCCGCCAGGCGTATTTGCCGCTGCCACCCGTTTTCCGCGGGCGGCATCGATCTCGTCCCGCCTCCCACTTCTGAAAAGCGCTGACGCGCCGTTCCATCGACACTGAGACAACGCATGGATATCAAACGCACCGTCCTATGGGTCATCTTTTTCATGTCAGCGGTCATGCTGTTCGACAACTGGCAACGCGACCACGGACGCCCGTCGATGTTCTTCCCGAGCGCCACGCCGACCAAGACCGTCGGCGGCGCCGCACCGGGAACCACGACGCCGGGAACCCAGCCCGCCGATCTGCCGGCAACGAACGCAGCCGCACCGGGCAACGCGCCGGCGGCCACGCAATCGCAACTGATCAAGTTCAACACCGACGTCTATAGCGGCGAGATCGACACCCGCGGCGGCACGCTGTCGAAGTTGTCGCTCGTGAACAAGGGCGACGGCAAGCAGCCGGATCTCGTCATCACGCTGTTCGACCGCACCGCGAACCACACGTATCTGGCGCGCACGGGCCTGCTCGGCGGCGATTTCCCGAATCACAACGACATTTACACGCCGCTGCCGAACCAGCCGCATGACCTGACGGGCGACGAAAAATCGTTCCAGCTCAGCTTCGAGTCGCCGGTGAAGGGTGGCCTGAAGGTCATCAAGACCTACACGTTCACGCGCGGCAGCTATGTGATCGGCGTCGACACGAAGATCCAGAACGTCGGCGCCACGCCGGTGAGCCCGTCGGTCTATATGGAACTGGTGCGTGACGATCAGCCGGTGGAAACGCCGCGCTTCTCGCACACCTTCATCGGACCGGCCGTCTACACCGATCAGCATCACTTCCAGAAGATGACGTTCGGCGACATCGACAAGAACAAGCAGGATTACGCGACCTCCGCCGACAACGGCTGGATCGCGATGGTCCAGCATTACTTCGCGTCGGCCTGGATTCCGCAGCAGGGCGTGAAGCGCGATATCTACGTCGAGAAGATCGATCCGGCGCTGTATCGCGTCGGCGTGAAGGAGCCGGTGCCGACCATCGCGCCGGGCCAAACGGTCGACGTGTCCGCGCGCCTGTTCGCCGGTCCGGAAGAAGAGCGCATGCTCGAAGGCATCGCACCGGGTCTGGAACTGGTGAAGGACTATGGCTGGGTGACGATCATCGCGAAGCCGCTGTTCTGGCTGCTCGAGAAGATCCACAGCTATGTCGGCAACTGGGGCTGGTCGATCGTGCTGCTCACGCTGCTGATCAAGGCCGTGTTCTTCCCGCTGTCCGCGGCGAGCTACAAGTCGATGGCGCGCATGAAGGCGATCACGCCGCGCATGCAGGCACTGCGCGAACGCTTCAAGGGCGATCCGCAAAAGATGAACTCGGCGCTGATGGAGTTGTACAAGACCGAGAAGGTCAATCCGTTCGGCGGCTGTCTGCCGGTCGTGATCCAGATTCCGGTGTTCATTTCGCTGTACTGGGTGTTGCTGTCGTCGGTGGAAATGCGCGGCGCGCCGTGGATTCTGTGGATTCACGATCTGTCGCAACAGGATCCGTTCTTCATCCTGCCGGTGCTGATGGCCGTTTCCATGTTCCTGCAGACCAAGCTGAACCCGACGCCGCCGGATCCGGTTCAAGCCAAGATGATGATGTTCATGCCGATCGCGTTCTCGGTCATGTTCTTCTTCTTCCCGGCCGGTCTGGTGCTGTACTACGTGGTGAACAACGTGCTCTCGATCGCCCAGCAGTACTACATCACGCGAATGATGGGACAGGCCAAAACCAAAGCGGCCTGACATCTTGCCAGAGGCGGGCAAACGCCCGCTAGCAGGCCGATGCAAGCCGACACTGGCTGACACGACAGCGCAAGAAAATGCCGCCCGGTGCAAACCGGGCGGCATTTTTCATGGTCGCGGCTGAACTCATCGCATCGGCGACGCCATCGTCACTCTTCTTCCGCATCCTCACCGTAAAAGCGCACGATCATCTCCTCGACCAGGAAGCGGTCTTTCGGCGTCAGCGACTGGATCTTCGAAGCGAGTTCGATCGTTTCCGGCGACGGCGGATATTTCTCGCCGCGCGCCAACGGCCTCGCGTTCGTGCCCGGTGGCGGTCCGTAGTGAAGCCAATGCTCCTTGACGTTCAGCCATTCGGCTAACGTACGCAATTTGTCGGGCTTTGGAATCGTCGTGCCAGCTAGCCACTTGTGGGCGGTTTGCGGCGTGACCTCACGCTCGCCCCGGTAGCGAAGATTGAATTGCTCGGCGAGCTTGGTCCCGCCGCGAATTTTCAGCGGCTCTAGCAAGTCCTTCAGCCGTTTGGCGAAGGCGGCTTTTTCTTTGTTGGTCGGCATGGGCCGGATTGTGCAATTCAACGTTCAACCAGTTGACAACCAGCCAAGCTTACTTATAGCCTATTTGAGATACGTTTAGCTTGCAGGCACCGCCGAACAAAGCGCCTGCCAAAGTTGTCATTTTTTGTTGTTTTTCGTTGTGCGGTGGGCCAGTGACAGCCGTAGGGTCCGGCAGCGTCCTATTTTTACGCAGGACAAGCAGTGGCAATCCTAGCTTGCTTGAGATAAATCCGACTTGCCTGTTGAAATGACAGGCAGGCAGTCTATCGGGCGGCGCAGCTGTCCCGATATTAGGCAGACCCGATCCGGCAGTACCGAGGCCGGTGGGTACCAAGCCGTTGAGCGCCGAAAGCATTGGCGATCAAAGGAAAGGCCCGCAAGCCGCACCCTCGCTAACTTTCTTCGCCATTCTGGCTGGCAACGCGGACGGTCACCTCCTGGAACCCGGCGCGGTCCTCCAGGTTTATCGTCAATATCAGCGCACCCTTTTTCGGCACCCACTCGATCGTCTCGGCCGAAAGCGGATAGGTCTCGCCGGGCGCGAGCGGCTTTGCCTTCGTACTCTGCGACAGTCCGTAAGCCAGCCAATGCTTGTCCACGTCCAGCAATTTGGCTAACGTGCGCAGGTTGGCTGGACGTGGCATTGTCGTTCCGTCGAGCCATTTGTATATGGCCTGATCCGTCACGTCTGCGCCAGTGTGGAGGAGATTGAATTTTCTACAGAGCTCGGCCCCGTTGGAAATATTGCGCCGCTTCATCGAGCGGCTGAGTCGTTCGGCAAACGCGGCTTTCAATTGTTTGGTCGTCATGCATCGGATTGTGCAAGCGCCCAAGCCAGTGGTTCTCAACCAACCAAGCTAGCAAGTATCGGAATTAATATATTTTTTAGCTTTGACCAGCGCCAGCCGTGATGCGCCACGATTTTAAAAATTGTGCGTTTTTTCGCTTTTTTGCTGTCTGATGGGCACTTAGTCATCTCGTGCAGTCTTGGTTATTCTCAAAAAACAGCAGCACAATTTAGCTTTTGTGAGATAACTCCGAAATCGGCTCCGAGTTGTCAAAGCGGCCGCTCCGCCGCGCCGCCGGTCAGCCTTCACACACTGCCGCGTTACAATGCCTCGCGCCGCGTTGACCGCCAGCCCCCTGCCCTTCTCTCCGTTTTTTGCCACGCTTCCATGCTCACCACCGATTCCGATCCGATCGTCGCCATTGCCACCGCGCCCGGCCGGGGAGGTATCGGCGTGGTGAGGATTTCGTTCGGGAGAGCGGGCGAGGCGGCGGCCCAACCGCTCATGCAAGCGCTCACCGGTCAGACACTCGCCGCCCGTCACGCCAGCTACGTTCCGTTTCTCGACGCCAACGGCAGCGCGCTCGACCGTGGCATCGCGCTGTACTTCCCGGCGCCGCATTCCTACACCGGCGAACACGTGCTCGAACTGCAAGGCCACGGCGGTCCGGTGGTGCTGCAACTCGTGCTGCAGCGTTGCATCGACGCTGGCCGCGCGTTCGGCCTGCGTCTGGCCGAACCGGGCGAATTCACGCGCCGTGCTTTCCTCAACGACAAGCTGGATCTGACGCAAGCCGAAGCGGTCGCCGATCTGATCGAGGCCAGCACCGAGGCTGCCGCGCGCTCGGCGGGCCGCTCGCTCGACGGCGCGTTTTCGCGCGACATTCACGCGCTGGTCGAAGACGTGATCACGCTGCGCATGCTCGTCGAAGCGACGCTCGACTTTCCCGAGGAAGAGATCGACTTCCTCGAAGCCGCCGACGCCCGCGGCAAGCTGGCGCGGATTCGCGAGCGCCTCGCGCACGTGCTGAGCGAAGCGCGGCAAGGCGCGTTGTTGCGCGAGGGTCTTTCGGTGGTGCTGGCCGGACAGCCGAACGTCGGCAAATCGTCGCTGCTGAACGCGCTGGCGGGCGCGGAGCTGGCAATCGTCACGCCGATTGCCGGCACGACGCGGGACAAGGTCGCGCAGACGATTCAGATCGAAGGTATTCCCCTGCACGTGATCGATACCGCCGGCCTGCGCGATACCGAGGACGAAGTCGAGAAAATCGGTATTGCGCGCACCTGGAACGAGATCGAACGCGCAGATGTCGTGCTGCATCTGCTCGATGCTCGCACCGGCATGACTGTCGAAGACGAGGCCATCGCCGGACGCTTTCCGGCCGGCGTGCCGGTGGTGCGCGTGCTAAACAAGACGGACCTGACCGGCCTTGCGCCGGCAACGCGAGCACTCGACGCAGACCCGGATCTGAGCGAAGTGCGGCTCTCCGCGAAACAGGGCGACGGCGTAGCGCTGTTGCGCGAAGAGTTGTTGCGGATCGCCGGCTGGCAAGCGGGCGCGGAAAGCGTGTACCTGGCGCGCGAGCGGCATCTGATCGCACTGCGCGCCGCCGAAGAACATCTGGCTACCGCGGCCGCGCACGCCGATCAGAACTCGCAGGCGCTGGATCTGTTCGCTGAAGAACTGCGGCTCGCGCAGGACCAGCTGAATTCCATCACGGGCGAATTCAGTTCGGATGACCTGCTCGGGGTGATTTTTAGTAGGTTCTGTATCGGCAAGTGAGCGAGGATCGGCTTCTACGTCAGGAGGCTTATATTTCCGGCTTTACTACGAGATTCGACAAACACGCTCGCACACATAAATTCTCGTTTCGTTAACCCAAAACCCGCGAAATCTTTGGTACACAGCCGGCATAGGTTTAAAATCGCCGCTGTCCGCGTTTCGACGATCCGAGCATGCCCCGACTAGCCGTCCCCCTCACCGAAGCCCAGATCCGCGCGCTCGAACCGCGCGCCACCCGTTATTGCGTCGCCGACGGCAACGGCCTCGTCATCGAAGTCATGACGACCGGCACCAAGGTCTGGCGTTTCCGCTATTCGCTGAACGGCAAGCGCCAGCCGCTCGCCACCATTGGCGACTACCGGATGATTTCTCTACGCGTCGCGCGGGCCAAGGCGCAAAAGTATGCGGAGATGGTCGCGCAAGGCATTTCGCCGGTCGCCACGGCACGGCGCGATCGCGGCGCGGAAAGCAAAGCCGATGTCCTGCGCGAAGCCGCCGAGCTCTATCTCGCGACGGAAATGGCGGGCAAGTCGGAGGAATATCGCCGCACCACGCGGCGCGCGCTCGACAAGGACGTGTTGCCCGCCATCGGCCACATGTCAGTTAAAGCCGTTACCGCCGCCGATATCGTGGCGATATGCGACAGAATCAAAAGCCGCGGTTCGCCGAAAATGGCGCTGCACACGCGTAACGTGGTCAAGCGTCTCTATGAGTACCTGATTGCCCGGCAACTCGCCGCCGGCAATCCGGCCGAGGTTGTTCCGGCGCGCTCCATCGCCACTTTCGACAGCCGCACCCGCGTGCTCTCGGGCGAGGAAATCGGCGCCATGTTCCGGTCGATCGACGCGTCGAGCATTCGCCGGCCCCTGAAATTGGCGCTGCATCTGCTGGTGTTGACGATGGTGCGGAAATCGGACCTGGTCGAATCGACGTGGGCCGAATTCGATCTGGACAAAGCGTGGTGGACAATACCCGCCGCGCGCCTGAAGAAAGACCGCGATCAGCGCGTACCTCTTTCGCTTCAGGCGGTTTCCATGCTGCGCGAGCTTCACGAGACCAAGGCCAGCCGAAACTTCGTATTCCCGAGCGTTCGGGGCGACGATCGGCCCATCGCCAGGAGTACGTTGAACCAGGCCGTCAAGGCGCTCGGTCTCGACGTGGAGCATTTCGTTCTGCACGACTTCCGGCGTACCGCGACGACGCACTTGCGCGAGATGACGGCGCACGCAGACGCGCCCGACCGCAGTGCCGAAGAAGTGCCCGAGCGTGGCACGCAACGCTCGAATGCGGAAAAGGCCGTGGATCAGCGTCGAATCATGCAGCTTTGGGCGGACTTCGTCGACGCGCAGATCAAGGGCACGCGCAGCGCGTGACCCGCTAGCGCCGAGGGGCTTGCGTCGCTCTATTCCGCCAGCCGTTGCACCGACACGATTTTTTGGTACACGAAGCACATTTGATCAATCCTAACCCTTTGCCGCCAAGACAAAATCCGACTTTCCGACAGGTTTCAAAAAGGCGAAAACCCAGACGCCGCCAAGCACGCATCAACATCGATTCACGCGGTCCTTTTCTCTCGCGTTTGATCGCCTAAACTGAAGGGTGCACGCAACCCCATACGGAGGCTCCCATGTCTGAATCGCTGATGGCTTATTTGCTGGGGCCCGCCGTCATGCTGCTGGTCGGCGTCGCTATCTGGGCCGCGTCCCACTACCATCAGAAGACAAGACCGCAAAGGCGCGAGCGCTGGCTCGATACGCACTATGCGGAGTGGCTGCATCACAGGCATTGAACGGCGCATGAAATGAAAGGCCGTCGCGTAAGGCGACGGCCTTTCATTTTGTGGCACGCGCAACAGCCCACGTACTCCGCGATCAGATTACCAACCCGGTTGCGGCTGCGGATATCCGTATTGCGGCGGCGGCGCACCGCACGCCACATAGGCGCGCTGATATTGGTCATAGCAATATCCCGGCGGCGCTTGCGCATAGACCGGTGCGGGCTGATACGCCGGCTGTGCATACACGGGCTGCCGGTACGCCACCACCGGCGCCGCATTCAGCGCGGAGGTCACCACCGCTCCCAGCACGGCGCCACCAATCAGCGCGCCCACCACGTCCCCGCCGTTACCGTGCGCCGACGCCTGCCCGGCTACGCTCAGACTTCCCACCATCAACAACGCCACTGCGATCTTTTTCATGTTTGACTCCCCGCCGTTCAGGCATGGAACCGATTGTGGCCGGCGCGCGCGGAAATAGATGCAGCAAGTGGTAACCGGACATTACTCGTGTAACGCGCCAATCGCCGGCTCGCCATGAAGGTTCGCCGGTCCATTTGTTCAACTGATACATTCTCCCGATCAATGTAAAATTCGCCTCATAACTCGTCGGATAAATCTGACGAACCGTAAAGCTTTCCGACCCATCGCGTCGACAACACTGGGTTGAGGCAAAGCCACAAGTAAGGGGCGTTCGCGTGAAACAATGGACAATCCGGCAACGGATTCTGTGCAGCTTCGGGATCGTGCTGATCGTGATGCTGGCAATGGCAATCGTCGCGTTCCAGCAGCTTGGCGGCATCGACCGCGATGCGAAGAGCCAGCAGCAGGACTCGATGCCCGGCCTCTACAACGCGACCGCGATGCGCGCGGCCTGGTTTGAAAACTACAGCGTCACGCAGCGCCTGATCTATGTCGACGCGGACCCCGATTCCGTGAAGCGCGACACCGCACGTTTGCAGGAAACCCAGCAAACGCTGCAGAAGATCATCAACGATTACGGCGCGACGATTTTCCGCGACGTCGATCGTGAGGTCTTCAATGATTTCCGCCAGCAACAGGCGCAGTACCTGTCGATCCAGGCATCGCTGCTGGACGCCTTGCCTGCTTCGAAAGACAACGCTGCGCGCGTCTTCAATACGCAACTCACGCCGCTCTGGGAAACCGGCCGGCTCACCGTGCGCAAGCTCGTCGAGAACAACAAGGGCTACGCGGACCAGTCCGCTGAGAGCATCCGCAGTTCGGTCGAGACGACCCGCGTCGTGCTGCTCGTCATGCTGCTGGTCGCCGCCGTCCTCGCCACGCTGGCCGGTTACTGGCTGGTGCGCGGCGTCACCACGCCGATGGCCAAGATGCTGCAAGTGGTCGATGTGATGCGCACAGGCGACCTGACGCAACGCCTGCAACTGAATCGCACGGATGAAATCGGCGCGCTCGAAGCGGGCTTTAACCGCATGGCCGACGAACTCACCGCGCTGGTTGGCCAGGCGCAGAAGTCGGCGATGCAGGTCACCACGTCGGTGACGGAAATCGCCGCGACCTCCCGCGAACAGCAAGCCACGGCGAACGAAACCGTTGCCACCACTACCGAGATCGGCGCCACGTCGCGTGAAATCTTCGCGACCTCGCGCGATCTGCTGCGCGCCATGAACGAAGTCTCGGAAGTGGCCGGCCAGTCGGCGGTACTCGCTGGCACCGGGCACGCCGGCCTCGCACGCATGGAAGAGACCATGCGCCTCGTGATGGAAGCCGCCGGCTCCGTCAACGCGAAGCTGGCCATCCTCAACGAAAAGGCCAGCAACATCAACCAGGTCGTCGCGACCATCACCAAGGTTGCGGATCAGACCAACCTGCTCTCGCTGAACGCGGCGATCGAGGCGGAAAAAGCCGGCGAATACGGCCGCGGTTTCGCTGTCGTCGCGACGGAGATCCGTCGCCTCGCCGATCAGACCGCCGTGGCGACCTACGACATCGAACAGATGGTCAAGGAGATCCAGTCAGCGGTCGCCGCCGGCGTGATGGGCATGGACAAGTTCTCCGAAGAAGTGCGGCGCGGCATGCTCGACGTGCAGAACGTCGGCGGCCATCTCACGGAAATCATCCAGCAGGTGCAGCAGCTCGCGCCGCGCTTCTCGATGGTGAACGACGGCATGCAGACGCAAGCCACCGGCGCCGAGCAGATCACCCAGGCGCTGACGCAACTCTCGGAGGCCGCGCAACAGACGGCGGAGTCGCTGCGCCAGTCGACCCAGGCGATCGACGATCTGACGCACGTCGCCAACAGTCTGCGCACCGGCGTGTCGCGCTTCAAGGTGACGGCCTGACGCGCCGCGGCGCTGCTCGAAGCCGGCATCCGCACGCTCATCCATCGCCTACGCCGATGCTCTTCATTCTCTTCACGCTCGATAGCGAACGGTACGTGATCGACGCGACGCAGGTGGAGCGTCTGATGCCGCTCACACCGCAGTCGCCGCCGAAGACGATCCCCGGCGCGCCCTCGTGGGTGGCGGGCGTGCTCGACCACGAAGGCGCGCCGCTGCCGCTGATCGATCTGCCGGCGCTCGCGCTCGGCCGTCCCGCCGCGCAGCTAATGTCCACACGTGTGGTGCTGGTGCGCTATCCGCATGCAGGCACGACACGTCTGCTCGCGCTGCTGCTGGAAGGCGCGACGCGCACCCTTCGTCTGGACGTGGCGGCGTTTCAGGATGCCGGCCTCGATATGCCGCACGCGCGTTATCTCGGCCCCGTCGCGAGCGAAGCGGGCAGCCTCGTGCAATGGATCCGCGTAGAGCATCTGCTGCCCGACGACGTCAAGGCGCTCCTGTTTCCCGAGGCGCACGCATGAACGCGCATCACGACAACGCGCCGCTCTATCGGCGCTTCGCCGAGCTGCTGCATCGGATCATGGGGCTCGACGCGGCGTCGCTCGGTCATAGCGCGATCGAGCGTGCCGTCGATCAGCGCGCCGCCGCGTGGTACGCGGACGGTCACGCCGAAGCCACGCTCACCGACTATTGGGAAGCCACGCAAGGTTCGCCGGCCATGCTGCAGGCGCTGATCGAAACGGTCGTCGTGCCGGAGACCTGGTTCTATCGCGACGCCGACGCGTTCAAGGCACTCGCGCGGCTCGCGCATGAGCGCCTCGCCGGGCGCGGCACCGCGTTGCCGCTGCGCATCCTGAGCCTGCCTTGCTCGACCGGCGAAGAACCGTACACGATCGCGATGACGCTGCTCGATGCCGGTATCGAGGCCGCGCAGTTGCGCATCGACGCAATGGATATCAGCGACCGCTCGCTCGCCATCGCGCAGCGCGCCGTCTACGGACGCAATTCGTTTCGCGGCAATGCGTTTGCGTTTCGCGACGCGCATTTCACGCGCACCGAGGACGGCTGGCGTCTCGCGCCGCGCATCGTGGAGGCGGTGCGTTTTTCGCGCGCCAATCTGATGCAGTTCGACGCGTCCGCGCCTGGCATCTACGACTTCGTGTTCTGCCGCAATGTGCTGATTTACTTCGACCGCGACGCGCAGCAAAAAGCCTTGCACGCGCTCAATAGCGTGCTGGCCGAAAACGGCACGCTGTTCGTCGGCCCAGCGGAAACCGGGCTGCTGATGCGCTACGGCATGCAGTCCGCGAAAATTCCTTTGGCCTTCGCATTTCATCGCCGCGCGCCCGACGAAGCGCAGTTGAGCCGCTGGCATAGCATGCCGCTCGCTACCGCCGCCATGCCCGTGACGACGCCTTCATCAACGCTCGCGCCCGTGCCTTTCGCGTGGCCCGTTCGGGTTGCACGCACGCCGTTCAATAGCGTCACGCAGTTCGCTCCGCGCGGCAGTATGGCACCGCCGATGCACGGAACGTCGATACCCGTCTCGCCGGCACACGGCCCGTTGTCTCCTCCGCCCAACCCCGCGCCGATCAACGCCGCACGCGACGCATTGCAGGCCGCACGCGCGCTGGCCGACGCCGGGCGCCTCGCGCAAGCCGAGTCGGCAATCACCGCATATCTGGCACACCACGCCCCGCACGCCGACGCGTTTTATCTGCTCGGCGTCCTGGCCGATGCCAACGGCGACGCGAACCTCGCACGCGGGCACTATCGCAAGGCGCTTTATCTCGATCCCCAGCACGCGGAAGCGCTCGCACATCTCGCGACGCTGCTGGAACTCGAAGGCGATCGCGACGGCGCACGTCTGTTGATGCAACGCGCGTCGCGCGCACAGGGAGCGCAACGTGGCTGATGCACACCCCGTGGGCTTCGACGACTGCTGGAATCGCATCGGCGTGCGCGGCGATTCGTCGTGCGAGCGTCTTGCCGAGTACGTGCGCTGTCTGAATTGCCCGGTGTTCGAGACAGCCGCGGCCAGACTGCTGGACCGGCCGATTCCCGAAGCGGACCTCTCGCAGCTCGACGCTCGCGTGCCGGCGCAACCGCGCGATGACGCGCAGGGCGCGAGCGAATCGTTGCTCGTCTTTCGCATCGGCGACGAATGGCTGGCGCTGCCCACGCCGATCTTCAAACGCATCGTGCAGACACGGCCGGTTCATACGTTGCCGCATCGGCAGCATCGCGCGGCGCTGGGCGTGGTGAACGTGCAAGGCGAGTTGCTGGTGTGCCTGTCGCTCGCGCACCTGCTCGGTTTCGAAACCGATGCCGCCTCTCGCGACGACCGCGCGCGTCACGATCTGCCGCGCTTGCTGGTAGTCGCGCGCGCTGAGGAACACGCAGTGTTCCCCGTCGACCAGGTCGACGGCGTGCACCGGCTTGCCGTGGCGAGCTTTTGCCCGCCGCCCGCCACGCTCTCGCAAGCGGCCGCCGCGCATACGCGCGCCGTCGCTCCGTGGCGCGGCATGAGCGTCGGCCTGCTCGACGCCGACGCACTCTTCGACACCTTGAACCGGAGTCTCGGATGACGGACGAGCCACGCCGCCCGTCGCTGATCGATCTGTTCCGCGAAGAAGCGCGGACGCAGGCACGCGTGCTCAACGACGGACTGCTCGCCCTCGACCGCGCGCCGCGCGATGCCGCGGCGCTCGAAGCGTGCATGCGCGCCGCGCATTCGTTGAAGGGTGCGGCGCGCATTGTCGGCGTGCAGGTCGGCGTCGAACTCGCGCATGCTATGGAAGACTGCTTCGTTGCCGCGCAGGAAGGGCGTGCGTTGCTCGACCCGGCCTGGGTCGACGAGTTGCTGCGCGGGGTGGATATCGTCGCGCGCATCGGCAATGATGAAGACGACTCGGCGCGCGCAGCGGTCGGTGCGTGCGTGGCGTCGTTGCAGGCGCGTATGGCTGCCGTGTTGCCGCATGGAGCGGTCGTGCGGCAGGATGTGGCGCCGCCGGCCGCGGAGGTATCTGAACCTGTGGCCGGCAGGGCCGCCGAGCCACCCGCGCCAGCGCCTTCCGTCAGCGCAAGCCCGGATCCCGACGCCGCATTCAACCTGCTGGCCGATGCACTGCGCGCCGAGGCCACGCCGCAACACGCGCCTGACAACACCGCCTCCCGCGCGTCCGCGTCGAACATCACGAGTAGCGCGAGCAGCATAGCGGCCGAATCCGGCCGCATGCTGCGTGTGCGCGCCGACAATCTCGACCGCCTGCTGTCGTTGTCCGGCGAATCGCTGGTCGAATCGCGCTGGCTGAAACCCTTCGCGCAATCGATGCTGCGCGTCAAACGCGTGCACCGCGACAGCACCCGCGCGCTGGATCAGCTACACGAAACGCTTGCCGATCTGAAGCTCGATCCGCGCGCCCAGGCCGCGCTCGAAGAAGTGCGCCGCCTCACCGCCGAATCGCAGCATCTGCTGGCCGAGCGTCTGGCCGATCTGGAGAGTTTCGACCGCCGCTCCACGCATCTGTCGCAGCAGCTCTACGACGCCGCCCTGCAATGCCGCATGCGTCCGTTCGGCGACGGCACCGCCGGACTCGCGCGAATGGTGCGCGACGTCGCGCGTTCGCTCGGCAAGAAGGTGCGCTGGCAACTGGTCGGCGAATCAACCCAGGTGGACCGCGACATTCTCGATCTGCTCGAAGCGCCGCTCGGCCACATGCTGCGCAACGCGCTCGATCACGGCATCGAAGCACCCGCCGTGCGACTCGCACGCGGCAAGCCGGAAGAAGGAACGCTCACACTCGACGCGCGCCACACAGCCGGCGCGCTGCTGATCACCGTGTCCGACGACGGCGCGGGCATCGATCTCGACGCCTTGCGCGCGTCGATCGTGCGCAAGAAGCTCGCGAGCGAGGAAACGGTCGCGCGTCTATCCGAAGCGGAACTGCTCGAATTCCTGTTCCTGCCGGGCTTCTCGCTACGCGATCAGGTGACCGAAGTCTCGGGCCGCGGCGTCGGACTCGACGCGGTGCACGACGTCGTCAAGCGCGTACGCGGTACGGTGCGCATCGCGCATGAGCCAGGTCTCGGCACGCGCGTGCAGTTGCAGTTGCCGTTGACGCTCTCGGTGATCCGCAGCCTGCTGATCGAAGTCGCGGGCGAGCCGTACGCGGTGCCGCTCGCGCATGTGAACCGCACGCTGCACGTGAGCCGCGCGGAGATCGAATTGCTCGAAGGACATCAGCACATCGCGTTTTCCGGCCGGCGCATCGGCGTCGTCACCGCGCATCAGATTCTCGACACCGCGCCGCCCGCGGACGGAGGCGACACGGTCAGCATGATCGTGGTCGGCGACGGCGCGCAAACCTACGGCGTAGTGGTCGACCGCTTTCTCGGCGAGCGGATGCTGGTGGTGCAGCCGCTCGATCCGCGCCTCGGCAAGATCAGGAACATTACCGCCGGCGCGTTGATGGAGAACGGCGACCCGGTGCTGATCGCCGATGTCGACGACTGGCTGCGTTCCGTCGAACGGCTCGTGGCGGGCGGCGATCTCAGGCGCATGCACAACGGCGTCGCGCATGCGGCTCAGCGCGCCGCGCGCCGCGTGCTGGTGGTCGACGATTCGCTCACCGTGCGCGAGCTCGAACGCAAGCTGCTCGCCACGCGCGGTTACGACGTGACGATCGCCGTGGACGGCATGGACGGCTGGAATGCAGTACGAGGCGAGCGCTTCGACCTCGTCATCACCGACATCGACATGCCGCGTATGGACGGCATCGAACTGGTCACGCTGATCAAGCGCGATCCGCAGTTGCAGTCACTGCCGGTGATGATCGTCTCGTACAAGGATCGTGAAGAGGATCGCCGCGCCGGGCTGAATGCGGGCGCGGACTATTATCTGGCGAAAGGCAGTTTTCATGACGAAGCGCTGCTCGATGCGGTACGTGATCTGATCGGCGAAGCTTACGGTTAAACCCACGGGTGACACGGATGAAAATCGGAATCGTCAACGACATGCCGCTCGCCGTCGAAGCGCTGCGTCGCGCGCTCGCGGCGCGCCACGACTACGAGGTGCTGTGGATCGCGCAGGACGGCCAGCAGGCGGTCGATTTCTGCACCGCGCAGCGGCCCGACATCGTGCTGATGGATCTGGTGATGCCGAACGTCGACGGCATCGAGGCCACGCGGAGAATCATGGCTCGCGCGCCCTGCGCGATCCTGATCGTCACCGTCGACGTGGGCGCGAACGCATGGCGCGTCTATGAAGCAATGGGCGCGGGCGCGCTCGACGCCGTCGATACGCCGTCGCTGAGCGGTCCGGACGCGCACAGGAGCATCGCCACGCTGATCGCCAAAATCGACCGCATCGCGGCACTCGTCAAGGAGCGCAACGCGCCCGGCGCGGCGGCCGCGGCAACGCCCGCGTGCGCGACGAACCGCGCCACGCCGCTGGTGGCGATCGGCGCATCGGCGGGCGGACCGGCGGCGCTCGCCACCCTGCTTGCCGGCCTGCCCAGGGATTTTGCGGCGGCCGTCGTCATCGTGCAGCACGTCGATGCGGCATTCGCCGCCGGCATGGCGGACTGGCTGAACCAGCAATCGGCGCTGCCGGTGCGGATCGCCAACGAAGGCGACCGGCCGCAGGCGGGTATCGTGCTGCTCGCCGCCACCGACGATCATCTGCATCTGAAACTGCCTAACGTGCTCGGCTACACGCGCGTGCCGGAAGAGACGCCTTACCGCCCTTCCGTCGACGTATTTTTTCAGAGCGTGGTGGCCCGCTGGCCGGCGCGCGCCGTCGGCGTGCTGCTGACCGGCATGGGCCGCGACGGCGCGATCGGACTCAAGGCGATGCGCACCAAGGGCTATCACACGATCGCGCAGGACGAGGCGACCAGCGCTGTGTACGGCATGCCGAAAGCGGCGGCGGCGCTAGACGCTGCCGCCGCGATCCTGCCGTTGCCGCGCATTGCCGCCGCGCTCGCGAACGCGATCAACGCGTGCTAGCCGCCCATTCGCCACTTATGACCCGCTTCGATTCCCTGACATTCTTTCTGGTTGAACGACATGGACACTTCTGAACCGCATCAGAACGCCGACGCGCAGAATCTCGCAGAAGGCGACGCGAACGCGCGGGCGCCGGACGCGGTGGACGCGGCCAATCTCGCTATCGATGACGCACTGGCGCGCATCCTCGGCAATCCGCCCGCGGCCGAGTGTCCGATCATGGTGTTGCTGGTCGACGACCAGGCGATCATCGCCGAGGCGGTCCGCCAGGCGCTGGCGGACGAAGAGAGTGTCGACTTCCACTACTGCGCGTCGCCTGAAGACGCGCTGCGCTGCGCCGCGGAAACACGCGCGACGGTGATCCTTCAGGATCTGGTGATGCCGGGCACGGACGGTCTCACCCTCGTGCGCCAATACCGGCAAAATCCAAAGACGCGCGACATTCCGATCATCGTGCTGTCGACCAAGGAAGAGCCGCTCGTAAAAAGCGCGGCCTTCGCCGCAGGCGCCAACGACTATCTGGTAAAACTGCCGGACCGCATCGAGTTGATTGCGCGCATCCGCTATCACTCGCGCTCGTATCTGAATCTGCTTCAGCGCGACGAAGCCTACCGCGCGCTGCGTCAGTCGCAACAGCAATTGCTCGCGACGAATCTGGAATTGCAGCGACTCACGCATTCGGACGGTCTGACGGGCCTGTCGAACCGGCGCTACCTCGATCAATATCTGGCGGCCGAATGGCGGCGCGGCACACGCGACAAGGCCGGCCTCGGCTTCCTGATGATCGATGTGGATAACTTCAAGGCTTACAACGACACCTACGGGCACGTTGCCGGCGACGAAGTGCTCAAACGGGTCGCGCAAACCGTCGAATCGTGCCTCGGACGCTCGCCGGATCTCGCGGCGCGCTTCGGTGGAGAAGAATTCGCGGTGGTGGTGCCGGGCACGTCGGCGGGCGGCTTGCGTCTGCTGGCGGAAAAGATCCGCATGGCGATCGAGGATCTGGCCATTCCGCATGCGGGTTCAGCGAGCGGCGTCGTGACGATCAGCATCGGCGCGGCGACGCTCGTGCCATCCGCCGCCGAGCCGGTGACGAAGCTGATCGAAGCCGCCGACGTCGGCCTGTATCGCGCCAAACGGGACGGCAAGAACCAGGTCGCGGTGAGCGACTGACCAATCAGCAGCCGCTTCCTAACATTGCCAGGAAGCGGCGCCGACTGCTGCGTCGCCGAAATACTTGCGGCGCGCGTCGGCAAGCACGGCTGCCTCGATCGTGCCCTCGTCCTCCAGTGCTTTCAGGGCGGCGATCACGATCGCCTTGCGGTCCACTTCGAAGAACTCGCGCAGCGCCTGGCGCGTGTCGCTGCGGCCGAAGCCGTCGGTGCCGAGCGTCACATAGCGGCGCGGCACGTAGGCACGTATCAGTTCAGGCACGGCGCGAACATAGTCCGTGGCGGCGATGATCGGACCTTGCGATGCTTCGAGCGCTTGCGTGACATACGGCGTGCCGGTTTCCTCGCCGAGGCGCGCGAGCCGTTCCGCCGCCATTCCGTCACGCTGCAACTCGGTGAAACTGGTCACGCTCCACACGGCGGCGTCGATCTGCCAATCGTCCTTCAACATCTGCCGGGCCGCGATTACTTCACCGAGAATCGCGCCCGCGCCGAGCAATTGCACCCTGGCTTGCGTGCTCTCCTGCATTTGCGCGGCGAGCGGATAGATGCCCTTGAGAATCCCTTCGCGCAGCGCCTCCAGGTTGCCGCCCGGCACCGAAGGCTGCGCGTAGTTCTCGTTCATCACCGTGACGTAATAGAACACGTCGCGCTGCACTTCGACCATCTCATGCATGCCCTCGTCGACGATCGCGGCAACCTCGTACGCGAACGCCGGGTCGTACGCGCGGCAATTCGGAATCGTCGATGCCGCCAGGTGGCTCGTGCCGTCCTGATGCTGCAGGCCCTCGCCGCCGAGCGTGGTCTTGCCCGAAGTCGCGCCGATCAGGAAACCGCGCGCACGCTGATCCGCCGCCGCCCAGATCAGATCGCCGATGCGCTGGAAACCGAACATCGAGTAGTAGATGTAGAACGGCAGCATCGGCAGATCGTGCACGCTGTACGACGTCGCCGCCGCGATCCACGACGACACCGCACCTGCTTCCGAAATGCCCTCTTCGAGGATCTGGCCTTTCGTGTCCTCGCGGTAGTACAGCATCGAGCCGAGGTCTTCCGGCTCGTACAGTTGGCCGAGCGGCGAATAGATGCCGACCTGGCGGAACATGTTCGCCATGCCGAAGGTGCGTGCTTCGTCGGCGACGATCGGCACCACGCGCGGGCCGACTTCCTGATCCTTGAGCAGCGCGGTCAGCATGCGGACCAGCGCCATCGTCGTGGACATGTCGCGGCCGTTCGATTCCAGCGCGAATTGCCCCCAGGAGGACACCGGCGGGACGATCAGCCCCTTCGATGCAACTCGCCGCCTTCTGGGCAGATAGCCTCCGAGAGCTGCCCGGCGCGCATGCAGGTATTGCATTTCCGGGCTGTCTTCCGCTGGTTTGTAAAACTTCACCTGTTCGACGTCCTCGTCCGTCAGCGGCAGGCGGAAGCGATCGCGAAACGCCTTGAGGTCGTCGAAGTCGAGTTTCTTCTGCTGATGCGTGGTCATGCGGCCCTGGCCCGAGGTGCCCATGCCGAAGCCCTTCATCGTCTTCGCGAGAATCACCGTCGGCTGGCCGTGGTGCGCGAGCGCTTTCGCGTACGCCGCGTGCAGTTTGCGCACGTCGTGGCCGCCACGGCGCAAACGGTCGATGTCGTCGTCGCTCAGTTGCGCGGCGAGCGCGGCAAGCTCCGGGTTCTGGCCGAAGAAGCGTTCACGGTTGTACGCGCCGTCGTTCGCGGAGAAGGTCTGGAACTGGCCGTCGACGGTATGCGCGAACGCGCGCAGCAAAGCGCCGGTGCGGTCGCGCGAGAACAGCGCGTCCCAGTCCGAACCCCAGATCACCTTGATCACATTCCAGCCGGCGCCGATAAAGTGCGCTTCCAGTTCGTCGATGATCCGGCCGTTGCTGCGCACCGGACCGTCGAGGCGCTGCAAGTTGCAGTTGATCACGAACACCAGGTTGTCGAGCCCTTCACGCGCGGCCAGTGAAAGCGCGCCAGTCGATTCCGGCTCGTCCATTTCGCCGTCGCCGAAAAAGCCCCACACCTTGCGGCCTTCCGTTTGCACGAGGCCGCGATTGGCGAGATACCGCATGAAGCGCGCTTGATAAATCGCATTGATCGGCCCGATGCCCATCGAGCCGGTGGGGAATTGCCAGAAATCCGGCATCAGCCACGGATGCGGATACGAGCACAAGCCCGGTCCGCCGATCTCGCGCCGGTAGTACTGCAGGTTTTCTTCGGAGAGAAATCCTTCGAGATAAGCCCGCGCGTAGACACCCGGCGACGAATGTGGCTGGAAGTAGACGAGGTCGCCCGTGCCCTCCTCGCCGCCCGGCGCCGTGGCGCGGAAGAAATGGTTGAAACCGACCTCGAACAGATCCGCCGCGGACGCGTAACTCGCAATATGGCCGCCGAGTTCGCCGTAAGCCTTGTTCGCGCGCACCACCATTGCGAGCGCATTCCAGCGCAGCGCGGCGGCGAGCCGTTCTTCGAGTTCGAGATTGCCGGGATAGCGCGGCTGCTGCTCGAACGGGATGGTGTTCTGATACGGCGTCACGCTGGTGCGCGCCGATTCCACGCCGAGCGAGAGCGCATGGCCCGCGAGTTTGTCGAACAGAAACTGCGCGCGATCTCGGCCGACATGCGCGACGACGGCATCGAGCGCTTCCAGCCACTCGGCGGTTTCCTGCGGGTCGGCATCCGCCTGCTCCGTCGTGTCGACACGATGGGTGTTCAAAAACTGCAATTGCTTGCTACCGCTGGATAAATCCGTCATGGCGCCACTCCCGCATCGACACGTTCGGTTCAGGATCGAATCAGTCAATGGTAACCATGTGCTCGCAAAATGAGCGTCTCATTTGCTTGTGTTCCCGCACTGCGATAGGCTATTTGTTCCGGAATTTGCCCGTGACACGGAATATTTTATCTATGACCACGCCACCCAGACGGCTCGACCGTATCGACATCGGCATCCTGAGCCAGTTGCAGCAGAACGCACGCATTACCAATTCGGATCTGGCGCGCTCGGTGAACCTCTCGGCTACGCCGTGCTTTAACCGTGTGCGCGCGCTCGAAAAGCTAGGTCTGTTCAAGCAGCAGGTCACGCTGCTGAACCCGGAGCCGCTCGGGCTGCGCATCAACGTGTTTATTCAGGTCAGTCTGGAAAAGCAGGTGGAAGACGCGCTACAGCGCTTCGAACAGGCGATTTCGGAGCGCCCCGAAGTGATGGAGTGCTATCTGATGACGGGCGACGCCGACTACCTGCTGCGCGTGGTCATGCCGGATATGCAGACGCTGGAGCGCTTTATCGTCGATCATCTGACGAAGATTCCGGGCATCTCCAATATCCGCTCGAGCTTCGCGCTCAAGCAGGTGCGTTACAAAACGGCGCTGCCGCTGCCGTCGTCGGGACTGACGCTGGTCGATCCCGACGACGTGTCGACTGACTGGCGCTGAGAGCGACAGCGGGCAGCGTTCAGTCGCCCCGCCCTTTGTCAGCGGCCTATCTGTCTTTAATGCGCTCAGGGCAGTCGTTACGCCGTTGCCGCGACGCGCGTATAGCGTGCTGCCGGCAGCTTGTGCGACAGGTTCGGCTGCAACTGCTGGCGCGCGCTGTTCAAACGATCCCAGTCTGCCGCGTCCGGCAACGACGGAATCGTCACCAGTTCGCCCTGATCGAGGCCGGCGAGCGCGGCGTCCACCATGTCTTCGGCGGTCATCACGATCTGCGACGGCAGATGCTCGACCGGCAGGCCCGCACGTCCCCAGAATGCCGTGCTGGTCGCGCCCGGCAGCACCGCTTGCAGCTGCACGCCCTTGTCGCCCACTTCATGGTGCAGCGATTGCGTCAGGTTCAGCACGTAGGCCTTGGTGCCGCTATACGTGCCGTTCAACATCTCCGGCGACAGCGCGACGATCGACGAAATATTGATCACGATGCCGTTGCCCCGCTCCACCAGGCCGGGCACGACGGCCGCCGTCAGGCGCGTGAGCGCGGTCACGTTCAGGTCGATCATTATTTCGAGTTCATCCACGTCCGAATCGATGAGCGAACGGGTCGCGCCAACGCCCGCGTTGTTGACCAGCATCGCGATGCTACGGTCCGCGCGCAGGCGTTCCTCGATGCGGCGCACGTCGGCTTTGACGGTAAGGTCCGCCGCGATCGTTTCGACGTGGCGGCCGGTCTCGCTCGCCAGACGCTCGGCCAGACCGTTCAACCGCTCCACGTCGCGCGCCACGAGAATCAGGTCGTAGCCGCGCCGCGCGAGGCGGTCTGCATACACTGCGCCGATACCCGACGATGCGCCCGTCACCAATGCCGTTCCTTTGCCTGCTTGCGTTGCCATTTGACTCTCTCCTTGTGGGCGCGGCGCGTTGCGCCGCTGCCCGTCCGATGAATGGGAAAACCCGGAAACCTCCGCCGCCGCGCGGTTTGCGTGGACATTGCGGTGTTGACGAGGCAAGTGTAGGCGCGTACCCTTTTGTCTCAAATGTCATATTTACCTCGTTTTAGGACATTGCGATGAGACACGTCGGCGTGGTGGTTTTCCCCGGCTTCCAGATTCTCGATATGGTGGCGATCTCGGTGTTCGAACTGGCGAACCTGGAGGCCGGCCAGCCGGAGTACCAAGTGGAGGTCATTTCCGAGCACGGCGGAATGGTGCGCAGCTCGGCCGGCGTCGAGATCGCCACCCGCCGGTTCAGCGATCCGGCGTACGACACCGTGGTGGTCACCGGCGCGATGCAGATCGCGCCGTCGTCGTCGGGATTGCTGGCGTTTCTGAACGACGCCCTCGCCGCCTCGCGGCGTACCGCCAGCATCTGCACCGGCGCGTTCGTGCTGGCGGAAGCCGGGATTCTCGACGGCCGCCACGCCACGACCCACTGGATCCACGCGCGCGATCTGCAACGGCGCTTCCCGCAGGCGCGCGTGGACGAAGACCGCATTTTTATCGTCGACGGTTCGGTGTGGACGTCGGCCGGCATGACCGCCTGCATCGACCTGTGTCTCGCGCTTGTCGAAAACGATCTCGGCGTGGAGGTTTCGCGCGCTATCGCCAAGAAGCTCGTGGTGTATCACCGCCGCACCGGCGGCCAATCGCAGTTCTCGGCCATGCTGGACCTGGAGCCGAAATCCGACCGCATCCAGAACGCCCTCTCGTACGCCAAAAGCCATCTGCGCGAGCCGTTGACGGTCGAACAACTCGCCGACGTCGCGCATCTCAGTCCGCGCCAGTTCAGCCGCGCCTTTCGCGACGAAACCCGCCAATCCCCAGCCAAAGCCATCGAGGCATTGCGCGTCGAAACCGCGCGCGCCATGCTGGAAGCAGGCCGCCACTCCATGGAGGCGGTGGCTGCGGAAACCGGCTTCGTGGATACAGAACGGATGCGGCGCGCGTTTCTGCGCGCGTTTGGCCAACCGCCGCAGGCGATTAAACGCGCGGCGCGCGTGGTGTAACACGGGTGATGGACAATACGGGTAACCGCAGCAACACCCGATATGACCTTCCACCATGAGAGGAACGCGATGAACTACGACGACAGCAATCCCTTCGCGAGGATTCTGCGCGGCGAATTACCCTGCATCAAAGTGGCCGAAACCGATGCCGCCCTCGCCTTCATGGATCTCATGCCGCAAGCCGACGGCCATCTGCTGGTGGTGCCGAAGGAACCGGTAGCGGAGATTTTCGAGCTGTCGGATGCTTCGATGGTGGCATGCATACGCATGACGCAAAAGCTCGCAATCGCGGCTCGCGCGGCCTTGCGCCCGGACGGCGTGTTCATTGGCCAATTCAACGGCGCCGCCGCGGGACAAACCGTACCGCATGTGCATTTTCACGTGATCCCGCGCTGGGAAGGCCAGCCGCTGCGCATGCACGCGCGCGACGTCGCAGACGCGGATACGCTTGAGGCACTTGCCAAGCGCATTCGCTCGCATTGGCGCGCTCACTGACCGGGTGCTGAAAGCGCGAGGCGCGGCGCACGGTCACGCGCCGCACGGCGGGAAGAATTCGCGCGGCGTAGCACGCAGGAGTGCCAATCGGCAGCGCGGCGCGAACGCGGCGCCACTTCAAAGGCGCTGCCGCGAGCGGCGCAGCGGATGCCGCCAGTCGATACGCCGCGGCTTGACATGCGCGGGTCGCATCTCGTGAAGATGGCGGTGTTCCTGCCACAGTTCGTCGGAGAAAAGAAACGCGACGATGAGCAGCGGAATGACCAGAAAGACGCCCAATATCAAGTGCTCGATCACGGTGGCCTCCGATCGCAAGAGCATGATTTCATTGTAGAGCACCGCGCGCACCCATACCGTGCCGCGGCGCTCACAATCGCCCGATCGCGCCCAATCGCGCACCTGCGGCAACATGACGCCCGGCACTCGCCAAACCCGCATGCCGCCGCGCGTATTGCAAAAAAGTGGCGTACGGAAGCAGGACTTTGCAAGAACTCCCCGCACCAGGCCCTGACTAACTGGAACGCGCCCGCGCCGACACGGAACGCGCGTTCAAACCAATAACTCTCAAGGGGAATCCAATGACTATCGAACGCAGCAGCGAACTCACCTTGCGCCCGCTCGAGCGCACCGATCTGCGCTTCGTCCATGAAGTGAACAACAACGCGAAAATCATGCGTTACTGGTTCGAAGAGCCGTATGAAACCTTCTCCGAACTGACGCAGCTTTACGACCAGCATGTGCATGACCTGCGCGAGCGGCGCTTCGTGGCAATCGACAACGAGGGGCAGACCGTCGGGGTCGTCGAATTGATCGAACTCGACTACATTCACCGGCGAGGCGAGTTTCAGATCATCATCGCGCCTCATGCACAAGGCCGCGGCTATGCAACCCTCGCCACGCAACTTGCAACCGACTATGCGTTTTCAGTGCTGAACTTGCGCAAGGTCTATCTGATCGTCGACAAGGCGAATACAGCGGCCATTCACGTCTACGAGAAGTGCGGCTTCCGGCACGAAGCCGAGCTGATCGAAGAATTTTTCGGCAACGGCAGCTATCACAACGCTCTGCGCATGTGCATGTTCCAGGACGAATTCTTCAAGGTGAATCAGCACGTCTATTGAGTGTGCGACTGCGCAGCGCCCTCACCAAACAAACCCCGCACGCACCGCTCGTGGTACCTGGCACTGTTTATCTTCTGCAAATACACCGTTATTTTGTCATTCCTGTTTAGCCAGCTGAATGACTTTGTGTGCAACGCACCAACTGCCCGCAATAAATGTAGTAAATCGCTTAATTGACGCCCCTCGTTTACGCGAATACGCGTCGCAAAGCTTTACTGGTTAAAGCGGCGCGCGTCACCCATTTGCGGATTATCGATCGCAAGGACACTTGATCAAGTCGCTGCTCAACAGATAACCCGGCGCAAACGCTGGTGCGACAATTAGCCGCTGTTGCAACCGCACACAAGATGTGCTTGTCGTTCTCTCGCGTTCTCCTAAAGTGCAAGGTGCGGGTTCAACGTTAAAGTTAAATACATAGCTAACCTGAGTATCCACCCGCACCGGAGGAAAATATGAAAACGCGAATCGCCCTTGTTTTCGCCATTGCGGGATTGGCTGCCGCGACAGTTCAGGCGCAAGACGTCGTGATCAAGCCGCAGCAAACCATCCAGTTCAAGGCCAATGGGTATGGCTGCCTGTCGAAGGATAAACTCGACGCCGCCGACCAGCATGCGCAAGCCGGTGAACAGCAAAAAATGCAGGAATTCTTCTCCGGATACCAGTGTGTTTCGACGCCAGAAAACTCGAGCTTCCGCGTTGTGCGCGTGGTCGGACACGACGTCGAATTCGTGAATTCCGGCAATAGCGACACGCAAGGACTTTGGGCGAACGATCGATTCATCAAGCAATAAGCTGAACGCTCATATTCCGGTTCGGCATGCGTCGATCCTCTGACTTTATAAAAAGCCGGAGGCGGTGAACCTGTGAGTTAAAAATCGGCTGGGCATGAAATGCCTGGCCGTTTTTTATTTGCGTGCGCTTTTTAGTCGCCTTGAAACGGACAGAAAAAAGCCGATGCGGACGCTGTCCATCGGCATCGGCAGTGCGCTTGATTGGCAGGTGCAGGAAACGACCGCTGGCTCATGGCGCGCGCGGCCGTGCCGATCAGTGAGAATCGCGCGGCACCGGCGCACCGCTCGATCCCACCAGGAAATCGAGATCCGCGCCCTGATCCGCTTGCAACACGTGCTCGACATAGAGCTTGTAGTAGCCGCGCTTAGGCGCCTCGGGCGCCTGCCATACGGCGCGCCGGCGCGCGAGTTCCTCGTCGGTGACGTCGAGATGCAGGCGGCGTGCGTCGACGTCCAGCTCGATCATGTCGCCGGTCTGCACGAAAGCGAGCGGGCCGCCCGCGGCCGCTTCCGGCGACACGTGCAGCACCACCGCGCCGTAGGCCGTGCCGCTCATGCGGCCGTCGGAAATGCGCACCATGTCTGTGATACCCTTTCGCAGCACTTTTTTCGGCAGCGGCATATTGCCGACTTCCGCAAAGCCCGGATAACCCTTCGGCCCCGCGCCCTTGAGCACCATGATGCAATGCTCGTCGATGTCGAGCGACTCGTCGTCGATCTTCGCGTGCAGTTCCTCGACGTTCTCGAACACCACCGCGCGGCCGCAATGCTTGAGCAACCGCGCGGTCGCCGCCGACGGTTTGATCACCGCGCCATTCGGCGCCAGGTTGCCCTTGAGCACCGCGATTCCGGCCTTCGGCTTGAACGGCTCGGCGAACGTCGTGATGACCTTCTGGTCGTGATTCGGCGCGTTGCGTACGTTGTCCCAGATCGTCTTGCCGTTCACCGTCAGCGCGTCGCGATGCAGCAGGCCTTGCTCGCCGAGTTGCTTCAACACCGCGGGCAGACCGCCCGCGTAGTAAAAATCCTCCATCAGATATTCGCCAGACGGTTGCAGATTCACGAGACACGGCACGTTCGAACCCAGTTCCCAATCCTCCAGCGACAACTCCACGCCAATGCGCCTCGCCAGCGCAATCAGATGAACGACCGCGTTGGTCGAACCGCCGATCGCCGCATTCGTGCGGATCGCGTTTTCGAATGCCTGGCGCGTGAGAATCCGGTCCATCGTCAGATCCTCGCGAACCATGTCGACGATACGCCGGCCCGCGAGATGCGCGAGCACCTGACGGCGCGCATCGACGGCAGGAATCGCTGCGTTATGCGGCAAGCCCATGCCGAGCGATTCGACCATCGAGGCCATCGTCGACGCCGTGCCCATCGTCATGCAGTGGCCGCGCGAGCGGTTCATGCACGACTCGGCTTCGGTGAATTCTTCCTGCGTCATCGTGCCGGCGCGCACTTCCTCGGACATCTGCCAGACACCGGTGCCTGAGCCGATGTTCTTGCCGCGAAACCGGCCGTTGAGCATCGGTCCGCCGGAGACGGCCAGCGAGGGCAGGTTGCATGACGCCGCGCCCATCAGCAACGCGGGCGTGGTCTTGTCGCAGCCGACGAGGAGGATCACGCCGTCCATGGGATTGCCGCGAATCGACTCCTCGACGTCCATCGAGGCGAGGTTGCGAAACAGCATCGCCGTGGGCCGCAAGTTGGTCTCTCCGAGCGACATCACGGGAAACTCGAGCGGCAGGCCGCCCGCTTCATGTACGCCTTTTTTCACGTACTCCGCGAGTTCGCGAAAATGCGCGTTGCACGGCGTCAGTTCGGACCACGTATTGCAGATGCCGATCACCGGGCGCCCGTCGAATTCGTCGTGTGGAATGCCCTGGTTTTTCATCCACGAACGATGCAGAAAACCGTCACGGTCCTCAAGGCCAAACCACGCCTGGCTACGCAGCGGCTTCCTGGTCTGGTTGGAATCAGCCATGAAATCTCCTGTTGGCAAACATGTGGAGCGGGGCGCAACCGCGGGCGTGAAAGCGCGCTACCCGCATCATCTCGAAAATGAGACGGGTTTGACACCTCGCGAAATCGTCAGTGCCAGTTGGGTTTTGTAGTCGCTAGCAGCGTTTTGCGCCATCGCTTCGATCTGATGTTTTCGCCGATCAGGCCGGATTCGCCATAAAACGTAGCGAATACTGACCGTTTTCCGGCGCTTTCGAACTCGCGGCTCCAAAGCGACATGTTGCCGGTTTTACCTGCCGAAGTGACGCGTCAATACCAACAGTACGCGTTCTGAAGCGAGTGTCCGATCGATTTACCGTACAGCATGGATACATTCGGTATCATCACGCGCCAGTCGTACTTACTTTCGCGAGCAGCCTCGGTGATGCTCAAAGCCTTGCGGGAAGCCGCCGACGGGTCTAGGGCACGGCTTCCGGGCCGTCAGTGGCGCGATAAATGCTTCTTCCGTGGCAATGGCAGCCGGCTGACGGCGCGGGAGGAACAGGCAATGTACAACAAACACGGAAAACGGCAACGCGCCGTCGATGATTCTTTTTCAGTTCGCTCCGGTGGAGCGAACGTCTGGTTTAGCAACGGCATGGCTCTCAAATCTACGATTTATAAAGCGGAACTGCAGATCGCCAACATGGACCGGCACTACTACGCCGACCATTCGCTGACGATCGCCCGCCACCCCTCGGAAACCGACGAACGGATGATGGTCCGTGTCGCCGCATTCGCACTGTTCGCGCGGGAACGCCTCGAATTCTGCAAAGGTCTGTCGGACGTGGACGAACCGGACCTGTGGGAAAAGGACCTCACCGGCGCAATCGAAACCTGGATCGAAGTCGGCCAGCCGGACGAACGGCGCATTGCCAAGGCGAGCGGCCGCTCGACCGAGGTGATCGTGATCGCCTATGGCGGCCGCGCGTCGGACATCTGGTGGCAGGGCGTGCGCAACAAGGTGGAACGCATGCGCAACGTGACCGTGTGGACGCTGGGCGAAGGCGTTGCCACGGCGCTCGGCTCGCTGGCCGAACGGACCATGCGGCTGCAATGCACAGTTCAGGACGGTGAAGCCTGGCTCGGCAGCGCCGAAGCCGATGCGGTGAAAATCGAATGGACGGTGCTGAAGGCGCCCGCCAACGCCTGATGTTTGCCGCTTCTCAAGGCTTAACGCGTGAAGCACCCTAAAGCGACGTCACGCGCGCCGCTTCCGGCGGCCCCTTGAGTTCGACCATGTTGCCCTCCGGGTCGAACAGATACAGCGACTGTCCATAGCCGTCCGCGCCGTAGCGCAGTCCCAGTTCGCCCAGCCGCGCGCCGCGTTCGGCGAGATGCGTCTTGAGCGCTTCGGCGTCGAATGGCTCGATGCGCAAACAGAGGTGATCCATATTCCGGCCCGTGCCCGGCACGCCGTTTTCGGCATGATCAGGTTTGGCGCCTACCTGCAATAGATCGATCAGCGAGCGCCCCGCGCGCAGTTGCGTCAGGCCGAGATCGCGCTGCTCCTTCTCCACGCTACAGCCGAGCACATCGCAGTAAAAACGCGCCATCGCCTCGACGTTCGTCGCCCGAATGACGACGTGATCAATCTCTCGAATGTGGATTTTCATGTCGAACGCCCCTTGGCTGGTTCGAGGAAGGGATGAATAGCCAGTGTAGAAGAAAGGGCGGCGCTGCGAGCGAGGGCCGGATCGGACAGGTACAGGCGAAAAAAAGCCCGCTCTATGTGGAGCGGGCTGAATCCATATCAGGAGGAGACATGGAGGAGACAAGTACTAATATACACATGGGGTTGGTGCGACGCAATAACTTTTTAAGGGAAAACCCGATATCGTGCAGAATTGTCGCAGTTTGCGGCAAAACGGGCGCCTGGCGGGGCTTCGGGCGCTACGAAGAAGCTACGAAATGGCTACGAACAAGCGCAATGACAGAGCAAGAACCGGGGCGTAGTGTGTCGGCATGCGGCCTACATTGGTGAGCATCGACACCGCCTTTCCGGGACCATCATGAACCGCAATCCTTCCGATACCGCCTTCGGCGCCGCCAGTTGGAGTTCCGACGACGAGCGCTGGGAAGCCGTCACGCGCCGCGAACCGCAAGCCGACGGCGCGTTCTTCTACGGCGTCAAAACGACCGGCGTGTTCTGCCGGCCGTCGTGTGCGTCGCGCCAGCCGCGCCGCGAGAACGTCGCGTTCTTCACCGACGCCGCCGCCGCACGCACCGCGGGCTTTCGCGATTGCAAGCGGTGCCAGCCCGGCGGTTTGCCGCGCGAGCTTGAGATCGTGAACCGCGCATGCGCCGCGCTCGACGCCGACCCGCAACAACGCCTCACGCTCGCCCAGTTAAGCGACGCCGTGCACATCAGCCCGTTCCACTTGCAGCGTCTGTTCAAGCGCGTGGTGGGCGTGTCGCCGCGTCAATATCAGGCCGCGCAGCGGGGCGCCGCGTTGCGCGACGCGCTCCAGAGCGGCTCGGACGTCACTCGCGCCACGCTCGACGCGGGCTTCGGCTCGCCATCGCGGATGTATGACAGCGCCCCGGCCGAACTCGGCATGGCGCCGTCCGCGTATCGCCGCAAGGGCGCGGGGCTTACCGTGCGCTACACGAGCGCGTCGACGCCGCTCGGCTTCGTGCTCGTCGCGGCCACGGAGAAGGGCATCTGCAAAATCGGTTTCGGCGCCGACACCGCCATGCTCGCCGACGACCTGCGCAGTGAATTTGCCAACGCCGACCTGTTGGAAGATACCGGACACCTCGCGCCGTTCATCGCGCAGATCGACGCCTACTTGCGAGGCACGCGCCAGGACTTCGATCTGCCGCTCGATATTGCCGCGACGGCATTCCGCCAGCGTGTGTGGGACGCGTTGCGGCGCATCCCCTACGGCGAGACGCGCAGCTATTCGCAGATCGCCGAAACGGTCGGCGCACCGCGTGCCGTGCGCGCGGTAGCCAGCGCGTGCGCAACGAATCCGGTGGCACTGGCGATTCCTTGTCATCGCGTAGTGGCAAAGGGCGGGGCGCTGGCGGGATATCGCTGGGGTCTGCCGCGCAAGGCTGCGCTGCTCGACAACGAGGCACAACATGCCGGCGATTTTTCGCGCAGCCAGACGACGCGCGACGAACGCGTCCTTGCCGACGCCGGTATCGGCAACGAAACCTCCACCACCAAACTGGACCACGCCGCGTGAGCACGCCTGACGAAGTCGCTACCCTCGAATTGCCGTTCAAACCACCCTTCGACTGGCCGCGTCTGCTGCGTTTCTTCGGCGGACGCGCAACGCCGGGCGTCGAAGCGGTGGAAGACGGCGCGTACCGTCGCGCGATCGATTGGGCCGGCGACAGCGGCACACTCAGCGTGCGTCTGCATCCGCGCAAGCGCTGCGTTGTCGCCAGCATTGAAGGGCCCGTGAGCCGCCACGCCGATGCGCTCGTTACGCCGATTGCGAAGATGTTCGACCTGCATGCCGATCCGAAAAAGATCGGCGCCGAACTCGCCGCAGATCCGTGGCTCGCGCCGCTCGTCGAAGCGGTGCCCGGCCTGCGTGTGCCGGGCGCGTGGTCGGGCTTCGAACTGGTGGTGCGCGCAATCGTCGGGCAGCAGGTCAGCGTGAAGGCGGCGACCACCATCATCGGCAGGCTCGTGCAGCGCGCCGGCGGGCGCATCGAGGGACATCCGCATGAGAACACCGCCTGGCGCTTTCCGACGCCGGCCGCGCTGGCCGCCGTGGATCTCGCGCAGATCGGTATGCCGGGTAAGCGTGTGGCGGCGCTGCAGGGTTTCGCGCACGCAGTCGCCACAGGCGACGTGCCGCTCGACAGCAACACGGCCGACGCGGACAGCCTGCGCGCCGCGTTGCTCGCGCTGCCCGGCATCGGCCCCTGGACCGTCGAGTACGTCGCCATGCGCGCATGGCGCGACGCCGACGCGTGGCCCGCATGGGACCTCGTGCTGATGCAGTCGATCTGCGCGCGCGATCCGTCGCTCGTGCGGCCCACGCAGCAACGTACCCGCACCGACACGTGGCGGCCGTGGCGGGCGTACGCGGCGATGCATCTGTGGAACGAAGTGGCGGACCGTGCCGGCGCCGCGCGTGGCGGCTGAAGCCTGGCACCGGGCGGGGAGAAAAGCGGATCGCGCGCAAGGTGCGCGGCGGCTACAGCGATGGGGCGCACAGCCGACAGATTGGCTCAAAAACCACCCGGATTGTCCGGAAAAGAGGCCGCCCGGAGTACCCGGATGGGCCGCAGGAACGGCCTCAAGCAGCGGTTGTGGCGAGATGTTAAAGTGCCCGCTACTGAAAATTCCGCCGAACGTTGTCAACCGCGCTGTGCTGCGGCACATGGCGGCCCGACAACGCCCGACTCGCATCAATGCCAAACACGACATCTTCCCGCACGACCGACGCGTTCTCGCACCGCCTGTCCGTGCTGACCTCAGGCCCGCAGCGCGACGCGCTGATACGTGGCCTGCGCGGCATCGAAAAGGAAAGCCTGCGCGTGACGCACGAGGGCAAGCTCGCCTTGACGCCGCATCCACGCGCGCTCGGTTCGGCGCTCACGCATCCGTCGCTTACCACGGACTATTCCGAAGCGCTGCTCGAACTGATCACGCCCGCCGAGCACGACATCGCGGTAACGCTCGATAAGCTCGACACGCTGCATCGTTTTGTCTACGCGGAACTCGACGGCGAGATCCTGTGGAACAACTCCATGCCGGGCCTGCTGCCCGACACCGACGAAGGCATTCCGATCGCGCGCTACGGCAGCTCGAATATCGGCAAACTGAAGTACGTCTACCGCATTGGTCTCGCGCTCCGTTACGGACGCACCATGCAGTGCATTGCCGGCATCCACTACAACTATTCGCTGAACGAAGAAGTGTGGCGGCTGCTGCATGCCGATCAGCAATCCACCGCGAACGCCGTCGACTTCCAGTCCGACCGCTATCTCGCGCTGATCCGCAATTTCCGCCGCACCAACTGGCTGTTGATGTATCTGTTCGGTGCTTCGCCTGCGCTGGATCGCCGTTTTCTGCGCGAGCGCAAACATACGCTCGATACGTTCGACGCCGACACGCTCTACCGTCCGTACGCGACCAGCCTGCGCATGAGCGACCTCGGCTATTCGAACACCACGGCGCAAGCCGCGCTGCACGCGGATTACGACACGCTGCCCGGTTATCTCGACGCGCTTGCGAAAGCCGTGAGCCAGCCGTATCCCGCGTACGAAGCAATCGGCACACAGCGCGATGGCGAGTGGGTGCAGATCAACACCAACGTGCTGCAGATCGAAAACGAGTTTTACTCGACGATCCGCCCGAAGCGCATCACGTATCCGGGCGAGCGTCCGCTGCACGCGCTGGCCGCGCGCGGCGTGCAATACGTGGAAGTGCGTTGCATGGACATCGATCCGTTCGAGCCGACCGGTATTTCGCTGGAGACATCGCGCTTTCTCGATGCCTATCTGCTGGTCTGCGCGCTCGACGACAGCGCGCTGTTGCCGCCTGATGCCTATGCCGAAGCCAATCAGAACTTCGGCCGCGTGACGATGGAAGGGCGTAAGCCCGGCCTCGAGCTGACACGCGACGGCCAGCCGGTTGCGATGGCGGATTGGGCGAACGAGTTGCTCGTCAAGATCGATGCGGCCGCGGCCACGCTCGACGCATTGCACGGCGGCGACGCACATGCACGCGCTGTCGCTGTTCAACGCGCGAAGCTGGCCGATGTATCGTTGACGCCGTCGGCGCGCGTGCTGCAGACCATGCGCGAGAAGCAGCAGAGTTTCCTTGCCTTCGGCCTTGCGCAAAGCGAAGCGCACGCCGCGTATTTCCGCGCGCGTCCGCTGGACGCGGAGCAGACCAAGGTATTCACCGATCTCGCTGCACAGTCGCTGGCCGAGCAGGCGAAACTCGAACGGGAAGAAGTCGGTTCGTTCGACGCATTCGTTGCGGCTTATCGCGCGTACACGTTGAACCGGTTCAGCGTCTGAACAACGCGCAAGCTCGGGTGAGGTGAGGTGAGAAACAAGCGGTCAGAAAGGCCGTTTTTTCTGCCCAGGTAACGTCTACGCAATACGCCATTGAATGTCGAACACTATCGGCAAATTCTCCACGCGTTCTGACGATTCTCTGATCCAGATGAAACACCGCACCGCTGCGGCGGTCCAAACTCATACGACGCGCACCACAGAGGGAGGATTCGACGCGATGAAAAAAAGTCTGTTGGCCATGCTGTGTGTAGCGGCGGCGGGATGTTCGACGCAAGGGCAGGTCGATCCGGACGTCATGCAGATCGCGACAACGCCGTTGACGTGTTCAAACAAAACGGAATGCGATGTCTGGTGGCAACGGGCGCAAGCGTGGGTGACGAGCCATTCGAAGTACAAGATCGAATCCTCGACCGACACGCTGATCCAGACTGCCGGTCCCGATGGCGGCAAGCGCGCGTTGGCGTATCAGATCACGCGCGCGGCGAATCCCGACGGCACTGCGACTATCGGCTTTGCCGCACATTGCGATGGCTCGATGGGTTGCAAGCCGAACCCGTGGGAAGCCGGCGCCGACTTCAAGCAATACGTGCGGAGCGCCACCACCGGCGCGCCGCAGAGTGGCGTCAAACCCTCGGAGCCTTCGACTCCGCATCCGGATGCCTTGCAGGGGCAATCGAACCCGGCAACAAACGGCGAAGCCGTGACGCAATAGAAAAAGCGGAAAGACGCGCGCAAAGTGTCGAAGAAAAGTCTCGCTTCGGCGCGCGTTCGCTCAACGCTGCCTCATCCAACTTCAATGCCCCATTGAAGGCCCGACGCCCTTGCGTGGTTTGGTGATCCAGACCAGCACCGCGAGCACGAGAAACGCCGCACACGAAATGCGGAAGAAATCATTTGTGGCCATCATATAAGCCTGCGCGGTCACTACCTGATTCAACTGCGCGGTGATGCTGTCGCCAGACAGTCCGAGGCCGGCCAGTGCGTTGGTATAAGCATTGGTGTTCGGGGCATACACGTTGACCGAATCGGTCAGCATCGCGTGATGGTAGATCGTGTCGTTCTCCCAGTACGTCGTACTGATCGCCGTACCAATCGCGCCCGACAAGGTCCGGAAAAAATTGGACAGGCCTGACGCACTGGCCAGCCTTTCATCCGACACGCTGGAGAGCGTGATGGTGGTCATCGGCACGAAGAAGCAGGCCACGCCGATCCCTTGCACGAGCCGTGGCCAGATCACGTGATTGAACGGCACGTCGAGCGTGAACGTGGAATTCCAGAACGAGACGAACGCGAACACGATGAACGCAAAACTCGCCACCACGCGAAGGTTCAACCGGTGCATGTTCTTGCCGATCATCGGCGAGAGAAACAGCGCGAGCAGCCCGACCGGCGCCGTCGCCAGACCCGCCAGCCCGGCCGTATAACCCATCACCGTCTGCAGCCAGAGCGGGAAAATCACGACCGAGCCGAAGAAGGCCATGAACCCGAACGAGATGATCAGCACACCAAGCGCGAAGTTGCGATCCTTGAACAACGAGAGATCGACGACCGGTTCTTTCTCCGTCATCTCCCACACCAGCATGAAGGCAAGCGACACCACCGCGATCACCGCAAGAGCAACGATAAATGTCGAATTGAACCAGTCGCGATCCTTGCCGAGGTCGAGCATCATCTGCAGGCACGACACGCCGATCACGAGCAGCGCGAGGCCGACCGCGTCGATCCGCTGTTGCGTGGTCTTCGTCTCACGGCCACGCAGCAGCAGAAACGCGCACACCGCCGAGAACACGCCGATCGGCACGTTGATGTAGAAAATCCACGGCCACGTGTAGTTGTCGGTGATATAGCCGCCCATCACGGGGCCGAAGATGGGCGCGCAAATCACCGTCATCGCCCACAGACCCAGCGCGAGTCCGCGCTTTTCCGGCGGATACGAGCGCATCAGAATGGTTTGCGAGAGCGGAACCATCGGCCCGGAAACGAGCCCCTGGACCAGCCGGAACGCGATCAGCGACTCGAAGTTGTGCGCGAAGCCGCACAGCGCCGAAGCAATCGTAAAAAGCAGCACGGACAGCGTAAAGAGCTTCACTTCGCCGACGCGGCGCGCGAGCCAGCCTGTCAGCGGCACCGCGATCGCCGAGGCGACGGAATACGACGAGATCACCCAGGTGCCCTGACTGGTCGCTACGCCAAGGCTGCCGGAAATAGTCGGCACCGCGACGTTCGCAATCGACGTGTCGAGCACCTCCATGAACGTGCCGAGCGCGAGCCCGACCGTGAGCAGCGCCAACGCGCCGCCTTTGAGCGGGGCGGGTTCGGCAGCGGGCAGGGCAGCGGCGGAGGCCGTGGCGTCCATAGATTTTTCTCCTCAGCCGGGAAAGCTTGTCGCAGCATCTTTATCGCACGCTTCGCGTGGCGCACTTACATGCCGGATCACTCTCTGCCCAGACAGATATCTTTAAACAATGACACGCTTGAAAAGCGCGCTCTGGTTAGCGTTCGCCGCGTTCCGGCGGCGTGTTTTCGGGTGATTCGTCCTGCGATTCCTGTTGCGGCCCCACGCCACACCCCGCGCTTGCGCCCGCGTCGATGCCGTTCGCAATGAAACGGCCGAGCAGGTCGATCAAGGTGGCGTGGTCGGCGGCTGAAAACCCTCGCAACTGCTCGTTCAGCACCGCCGCGCCCAGACCGGGCAGTTGCCGCGCGGCTTCGTGACCTTGCGGCGTCAATTCCAGCTTTACCATCCGACGGTCGGTTTCACTGCGCGTGCGCACGATAAAGCCTTTCTTTTCAAGGCGATCGAGCAGACGCGTCATCGATCCGCTGTCATACGACATGGCGCGCGACAGTTCGAACGGCGTATTCGCGCGCCGCGACGACAACATCAGGATCACGCCGATCTGCTGCGTGGTCAGCCCCAGCGGCTTGACGGCACGGTCCGTCCGCTCGACCAGCACATTTCGAGCTTTCGTCAGGTAGTAGCCAAGACTCGATTCGAGGTGAATCTCGTCTGCCTTGTAGGGACCGTCAGTCATCGTGTATCCGGCAACGTCGTCAAGCAGAACGGATTTTAGCTGCCTAAGCAGACAAGTCAAACCTGATTTCACGGAGTGCGAACAGCAGAAAAACAACACGGCCAGCGCGCGCAGAGCAAAGTATCTTGAAATTTGATTGCATAGTCAATATTATTGCAGGCAACGAGTTACGCGCGACCCGCGCCACCCGAGACCATGTTCTGACCGATTGCCTGCACGCCGCGAACCCGCCGTGCGAAAAGGATTTCCCCGATGCTGTACCTCAAAAACACGCTTGGCGGCCTGAGCCGCTCCCTGACCGATTCCGCGCTGAGCACCTTCAAGGGGCCGCACCGCTGGTGGAAACTCGCACTGTTCGCCGTGCTGTTCGTGCTGCCAGGCGGATCGGTGGGCGTGGCGGCGCTGGCGTGGGCCGAGCATCGGCGGGCACGCAAGAGTGTCAAGAGGGCGAAAGTCGCGAAGGTCGAATTGACGGCCGCGCCGCTTCCCACGGTCAACACCGCCGTTGCGCAAAAGCACGTCGGTCCCGTCGGCGCCTGCCAGGCGCGCGGCGATGCGCCCTGCCGGGCTGCGGCCGGCAAGGGGCTCCGCCAAGCCAAGTCGACCGAATCACGCGTGTAAAGGTCTGCCCGGTAACAGCGCGTAACCTTCGCGACAGCCTCAGTAACACACCTGCCACCTTCCTCGCATTACCCTTTCAGTTTCCCGCGCCCAGCGGGCTCATACGCTAACATTCCCGCAGACCAGTATCTCGCTCGGCGTGCCGCCCTCGGCCGCGCTGCGGCGTCAGAAGGAATTCATTGCATGCAGTCTGATCGAATCTCGCGCGCGCGGACGCTTGCGCCTCGCGCCCTGACCATTGCTGTCGCAGCGGCTCTCGCCGGCCTGCTGTCCGCCTGCGTGGTCGGCCCCGACTACAAGCGGCCCGCAGCCGCGATCCCGGCTTCATATAAGGAAGCCGCCCCCGGCTGGAAAGTCGCCGAACCGGCCGATCAGCACGATCGAGGCGACTGGTGGACCATTTACGAAGATCCGCAACTCAACGCGCTAGAAGACCGGCTGAACACCGCGAACCAGACGGTCGCCCAGTTCGCCGCCGCCTACCGGCAGGCGCGCGCGCTGGTCGGCGAAGCGCGAGCAGCGTATTTCCCCACCATTGGCGCATCGGCGGGCGCCACGCGTTCCGGCAACGGGTCGTCGTCGAGCGGTAGTTCGAGCGCCACGACGAGCCGCTCCGGCGTCAGCAATAGTTTCAACGTGCAACTCGACGCAAGCTGGGAGCCGGATCTGTGGGGTTCGGTCACCCGCTCGGTCAACTCGCAGAAGGCCGGCCAGCAAGGCGCCGCGGCAGACCTCGCCAACGCGCGGCTATCCGCGCAAGCCACGCTCGCCCAGACCTATTTCTCACTGCGCGCGCTCGACTCGACTCAGAAATTACTCGACGACACCGTCGCGGCTTACCAACGCTCGCTGCAACTCACGCAGAACCAGTACGCGGCCGGCGTCGCCGCACGCTCCGACGTGATTCAGGCGCAAACGCAATTGCAGTCGGCGCAGGCAGCCGCGATCGACAACGGCGTCCAGCGCGCCCAGGACGAGCACGCGATCGCAGTCCTGGTCGGTGAACCCGCCTCCACGTTCTCGATTCCGCCGATGCCGCTCACCGCCACGCCGCCCGCCGTGCCGGCGCAAATGCCGTCGGCGCTGCTCGAACGGCGGCCGGACATCGCATCGGCGGAACGCAAGGCGGCGGCGGCAAACGAGCAGATTGGCGTCGCCATCGCTGCGTTTTTCCCGTCGCTGACACTGTCCGCGTCCGGCGGCTTCGAAAATTCGGTGTTCTCGCAATTGCTGACCGCGCCGTCGCGCTTCTGGACGCTCGGCCCGCAGCTCGCCGCAACCCTCTTCGACGCCGGTCTGCGCCAGGCCCAGACCGATGCCGCCCGCGCCGCCTACGACGGCGATGTCGCGAGCTACCGTCAAACGGTGCTGGCCGCGTTCCAGGACGTCGAGGACAATCTCGCGTCGCAGCGCATCCTCGAGCAGGAAATCGTCGTGCAGCGGCAAGCGGTGGATTCCGCGCGTCAGGCGCTCGCCATCGTCACGAACGAGTACAAGGCGGGCACGGTCGGCTATGTCAACGTGCTGACCGCGCAAACCACCGCCTTCACGGCCGAGCAGAAACTGGAAAACATCGCCGGACAGCGGATGGTGTCGTCGGTGGGTCTGGTGAAGGCGCTGGGCGGCGGCTGGGACGCGTCGCAGATGAATCGCGAAACGGGTGATGTGGCAGCGCCGCTGCCGGCGTCAGCGGCTGCACCGGTTGCCCAAAACGGGGCGACGCCGCCTTCGCAGATGCATAACGAGTAGGAGCGCTGGCCGTCGGCGCAACGCAAAAGAGGCGTGACCGCATTCTCGACGGTCATGCCTCTTTTTTTGCATCGGCGCCTGAAGGCGCTAACAGGTTCAGCAGTTCCCAGGGGCTTCTCGCGCAGAGCGCCAGCAGCCCCTGCTAACGACGTTCATGCCGACGCTCGACCACCCCCCGCGCGGGAGCGCCCGGCAATCCGCCTCAGTGCACGAACGTCAATGCTACCGTGTCCGGCCCGCTCGGCCGCCCCAACAGGTTCAGCAATCCCGCAAGGTTATCGCGTGCCTCCGGCGCGGCGCTGGCCGTCCCGCGAAAAGACGTCGACGCCGCCGACACCGTGCCGTTGCCGGTCAGCATCAACGGGCCCTTGGTGGTCGTCAGATCGAGCGTGGACGACTCGCCCTGAGCCTGAAACAACACCCGGTACGAGCCGAGCGGCTTGACCATCGAGACGCGCGAGCTGACGTCGGTCAGCGTGACGGTCAGTTGTCCGAACGCCTCGCGGTTGAAGCTGCGCCAGTCCGACCACGACAATTGCACATTGCCCTGCAGATCGAGCGTATTGAAGGGCGCCCCAAGGCCGCTCAGCAGCGAAGCCGGTACGGCGATCGTGCCCGGCGTGACAGTCGCGCTGCGCGGCGAGGCGTCGACCGTGATCGGCTCCGGCATCGCCTCGCTGTGCCGCATGGTCATGCGTACACGGCCGGTAAAGAGCGGCCAGAAAGCCGTATGCCATTCGATCCGGCCAGGCAGCAGGGTCGCCGCGCTCATGTCGGAGCCCGCGGCCAGCATTAGCGTGGCCGAGCCGTGCCACAGCGAGCCGGCCGGATTGACGAGATTGACGTGGCCGCGCGTCTGTTTGGCGAACTGCGGCGTGATCCAGGCGGCCGGCAGCATTGCCAGCATCACGACTGCGGCGGACAGCAGCGCGACCACCAGCCAGGGAAGCGCGACGCGCAGGCGCCGCATCCAGTAAGTCATGCGAGATCCTGTGACGGCACGGGCGCGGTTATTTTCATTTCGCGGTGGACGGCTGCAGCGACGCCGTCAGATCCACCTGGCCGTCTTCCTTGAGCGCCGTGGCGTGGGCCTCCGAAACTTGCACCTTGAACTGCTTGCGCACGTCGTCGACCCAGTTCGTCCACGCCGGGAACGACGCGTTCTTCAACTGGATCTGGACCGCGTTGCCGATCACCTGGATCTGCGTCGCCGCAAGGCCATGATCGTTGAGCGAAGCGGTGAGGGCGTCTTTCAGCGCGGCGCCGGTCGGCGCCACGCCCTGAGCCGCCGCCGAGAGTTGCCGCGCTTCGTTCGCCTGCGCGGTCATTTGTGCCAACTGCCGCTGCAAGGTGGGCAGCGATTCATGCAGATGCGTGCGTCCTTCCTGCGCGGGCGCCCACAGCACCGACCACGCGATCACCACGGCGAGCACGCCACCGCCCCACGCCAGCAGGGTTTTTTCGCGCTCGGTGCGCTGGTCCCAGAATCCGGCCCATGTTTGAGCAAGTTCAGCTTTCATTGTCCGTTCCTGATGGTCCACTTGCCGGTGTTGCTGTCGATCGCGCCGCTCAGCCCGTTGCGGCCAAGGCGCTTCGAGAAGTCGGGATCGAGTTTGACCTCCGGCTTGAAGGTCACGTCGAGCCTGCGGTCGTGATAGTCGAGCGCGGCAATGCCGTTGACCGGCACCGGCGCCAGCGAGCGGGCGAGGCCGTCGGCCAGCGGCAGGAAATCGTCCGGCGACAGTTCGCCCGCCGCGACGCGCAACTGCTGCAATTGGCGCGCCATCTGGTCGGGGGCATCGAGCACGACGGTGGTTTTGGGGAAGGTATTGAGCAGCAGTTCGGTCATCTGCGTATTGATCGCGTCGCGTTGACGCGCGAGCAACAGCCACTGCACGTTCGCGCCGACGATTGCGATCACCAGCGCGCCGACCGCGAGCCACGCCGGCAGGCGCAGACGCCGCAGGGTCGCGCGGTCGAGCCGCCACGGCTGCGAAGCGAACTCGAACTGGCACAGGTCGAAGCGGCACTCCAGCGCGCGCCGCGCGAGTTGCTCGAATGGCAACGGACTGGCGCCGTGGATATATGCGGCCAGCCGCGCCGGACTATTCGTGGCGAGACTCGGCTCATTGCCGGGCACTTCGGTGAGCATGTACAGCGAGACCGGTGCCGCGCCCGCGAGCGCGCCGAGCGTCGGGTTCACGGCGCTGGCCGGCACGGCCAGCCCTTCGCCTTGCACGCCGCGCGCGATCGCCAGTTCGACGCGCGGCACACCGCTACCCGCGGCGCTTTCCAGCGCGCCTTCGAGCAGCATGGCGGGGGCGGTCTGCACCACGGCGCCGAGCACGGCGGCCACCATCGGCACTACGGACGCAAGGCCGGGCGCCACCACCGGCGCAACACCCGGCAGAGACGTGGCCACGCCGGCGGCGCCCGCCAGGGCCGGCTCACCGGCGTTCACCATTTCCGCGACTTCGGCGGGCGCATTGATATCGAGCGCGGCCGCCTGCGGCAGGCAGCGTGTTACCGGCACCGCGCGCAAGCTGCGGTGACCGGCGTTGGCGAACGATTCGCAGACAAAACGGAACCAGCCGCGGTCGATGATCGCCAGCAACTGCCGGCCGCCCGCGAGCGGTTTCGGATCGACCGCAATGTGGCAGGTCTGCGGATCCTGGATCAGTTGATCCTCGACGATATTGGGCAGCGCCTGACGCAGCCGCGGGCCGCGCAGCGGCGGCAGCGTGGCGGGCATCATCAGCAGGTCGCGCGCGGCGACCATCAGGACGGCGATTGAGGCGCGCGGCAGCAGCGCGAGCGCCGAACGGCCGGCGCGCTGGGTGCGCCCCGACTTGTCGAGCAGCACGAACGGCAACTCCGGCAGTTGCCATTCCTGCGACGGCACCGCCGGATCACGCGGCGGCAATAGAACGATCAGCGTGCTCAAAGGCCACTCTCTCTGGGAAAGGCGTTATTCATAGTTGGTCTTCTACTCGCACGATACGCGTAGTGTGAGTCAATGCGTCGCGATAGACGAGGGTCGTGCGGTCCACCTCGGCGCGTTCGTGCTGCACGCGGCCGTGGATCAGAAAGTAATTCGAGTTGACGTCGAGTTCGCTCGGATCGATCGAGACCGACTGCGCGCCCGCAGCTTGCAGCGCGAGTTGCACGTCGCCGGCGTTCCGAAAAAACACGGTTTGCCGCCGCGCGACGAACGCTTGCGCCCCCGACACGCTCATTCCCGGCACCACTGCCGCGATCACTTCGGCGGAGGCCGTATTGACGTTGACCGCCGAGACGGTCGGCAGCACGGTGACGAACGGCCGCAAGCGCGCGACCATTTCGGGCGTATAGCCCGGAATGTCGAGCAGCGAGTCGACGTTGATCAATTGCAGAGGCGCGTTCGCCGCGCTGTCGTTGCTGTCCTCGATGCCGGGTTTGTCGGTGAAGCTGCCGCCGGTGGCGCCGCCTTGAACCTGCGGGGTCGCGGTCGTGCCGTTCGTCGACGTGACGGTCTGGAAACGGGTTGCCGATTGCGCGAGGCTCGCGCGGACCTGGACTGCCGTGGTTTTTGCCAACTGGCTGTTCAGGCCGAGCGATACGAGCAGGCGCTGATAGGCGCCGACCTGGTTCATGTCCAGTTGCATCACGCCGGGTGCCGGGCTGTCGACCAGATTGCGGAGGTTGAATTTCGCCTGGGCGTCTTCGATTGAACCCGATAGATAGGTTTCCGCGCCTTGTTCGGCTCTGACTTCGCCGATCTGGCCGAGGAAATCGGACAGGCGGGTTTTGGCGATGGGGACGCCCCATAGGCCGCCCAGGTAGGTGATACCGGCTGAGGTGTCGCCCTCCGAGCGGAGAATCAGACGCGTCCAGTCGAGGGCGCCTCGTGCGACCCATTGGGCCTGGGATAGGAGGCGTTGGTTTTCTATCCGGCGGATCTGGACTTGTTGGCGCCAGAGCATGCCGGAGACGAGGATTGCTGATAGGGCGACTACTAGTAAGGCGCTGATGATTGCTACGCCTTTCTCGTTTGGTTGGATTTGTTTTTTGTTGGCCTTTCCTTGAATTGTGTGTGGTCTATTAGCGTTGCCCCCGTGCGGGGCGGCACCTACTTTCTTTGCCGCCGCAAAGAAAGTAGGCAAAGAAAGCCGCTTCACACCGCCAATGCTAAGCGGATCCCCCGCACAGTCACGGTAGTGGCACATCTGGAATCGGTCATCTCGCACACTCACCGCCCGTGACAAGGCAGTCATACTTCGCGCCTCGCACCAGGTGCTCGCCGGAACGGCTCGCGCGGAACACCATTGGGTGTTCTTGCCTTTGTGGGCGCCATCGGCCTCGCCTCGGTGGGGAGCGGAAACGGATCGGCTGTAGTTTGAGGTACTGCGGTGTGCAGCAAAACATCGTTGGTTTTCATGTGTACCGCTCGGCGCGCGCAACGCCGCCGGAACGGATGACGGCCTGGTCACGGGCGTATGTCGTGCGAGGGATCGTTCGTTTATCGCACCACTACCGTCACTGCGCAATGGACCCGCTTGTACGTTAGCGGTGTGAAGCCGCTTTCTTTGCTTACTTTCTTTGCGGCGGCAAAGAAAGTAAGTGCCGCCCCGCACAGCAATGCTCTCAACTTAAGCCCCAAAGAGCTTGTAAACGAGGCATCGTCCCTGTAAACTTCATCGCATAACTCACTGATAAATCAACGATATGAACTCAAATACCAGCGTCCTCGCGGCTTCTGGC
>NZ_JAMWXW010000052.1:0-42543 GCF_031570135.1 Paraburkholderia sp. USG1
TTGACCACTACAACGAGTCGCATCCGCACAGCGCCCTGAAATACTGCTCACCACGCGAGTTTCGCCAGCGAGCAGATTCACCAACCTAAGCGTGACCGCATGTCCGGTCATGCAGGGGCAAGTCCAAGTTCATCACCGGGGGAACGCAGGTTACGCTGCGGAAGCTTTCTTCAGAACAGCGTAGAGCTCGTCTTTGAGCTGAAGCTTTTCTTTCTTTAGTGCTTCGATAGCGATGTTGTCGGAAGGGGTAACGCCCGTTTCCATGTTGCTGATCTGGTGGTCCAGTTCATTGTGACGTTCGAAGAGCCGCGAGAAATGAGCGTCTTCGGTTTTGAGGCGGGAAATCAGGTCGCGAAATTCGGGGAACATTCAACACTCCTTTTTTGGATCACAGGCGAAAGATCTCGCCTTTCATGGGTTAGTGTTTCACCAGATGGAATGCTCAACCTTGATTCTTGTCAAGGTGCTATCGGTCGGGCGCGGCGCCGTTGATGAAAAAGGCGTTATCGCCAATCGCTCAATCGCTTCGGCTTCGCCAATCACGCAGCCCGCCTTACGGCGCGCGCAGCCGCTCAAGGCGTGCCTGCAGTTCGCTCATCGGTTCGACGACCGTGCGTGCCGTGCCCGCATAGATTGCACCGTCGTTGCCGTCGAGGGTCACTTCGTCGCCCTCATGCAAGACAGTATCGCCCAATTGCAGCGTGCGTGCCGACTCGTCGAGGCGCAACGCCGTGCAGCCCACAAGGCAGACCTTGCCGAGTTGCCGTGCCACAACCGCCGCATGCGAGGTGCGTGCGCCGCGCTGCGTGAGCAGACCCGCCGCCACTTCCAGCGCGGCGATGTCGTCGGTCTCGGCGTCGCGCCGCACCAGCACGACCGATGCGCCGGCGGCATGGCGCGTGCGTGCGCGTGCTTCGTCGAAGGCGATTTCCCCTGCCGCGACGCCGTTGCTCGCACTTGCGGCATGCGCGAGCGGCGTCAAGGGGCGATCATCCGATGCCACGATACGCGTGCGTGTCAATGCAGCGGGTTTCAGTGCGGCGGTGCGCTCGCGTGCCACGTCGGCACTGATCACGCCCTCGTCGAGCAGATCCAGCGCGATCCGCGCGGCGGCCTGCGGCGTGCGCTTGCCATTACGCGTCTGCAACATGTACAGGCGCGCGTCCTGCACTGTGAACTCAACGTCCTGCATGTCGTCGAGCGCATGCTCGAGTCGCGTCGCGGCATCCTGCAATGCCTTCCAGACCGCGGGCATCGCCTGGGCCAGTTCTTCGTGGCCGCGCGCGCTACGCCGGCCCGATACGACATCTTCTCCTTGGGCGTTGAACAGGAAGTCGACCCAAAGCTTCGGCTCGCCGCTGACCGGATCGCGCGTAAATCCGACGCCCGCGCCCGAACGGCCGCCGGCATTGCCGAACACCATCGTCTGCACCGTCACGGCAGTGCCGATTGCGTCGCTGATACCGCACTGTTTGCGGTAAGCGCATGCCCTGTCCGATTGCCAGCTTGCGAGCACCGAGCCGATGGCATTCGCCAGTTGAACCTGCGGATCCTGCGGAAATGGCTGGCCGGCGGCGCGCTCATAGGCGGCGAGGCAACGATGCGTGAGTTCGCGCAGTTCGGCGAAATCGAGTCCGTGCTCGTCGCGTGTCCCGGCGAACGCGGTGTATTCCGCTTCGAAGATAGACGAGGGCACGCCGGCCACCAGTTCACCGTAGCTGGCAACTAGCCTGCGATAAGTGTCCCAGACCAGACGGGGATTGCCGGTCTGGCGGAGCATGCCGGCAAGCGTGGTATCGCACAGGCCGACGTTAAGCAGCGTATCCATCATTCCTGGCATGGACACGGGGGCGCCCGAGCGCACCGAGAGCAGGAGCGGCTGGCGTGCATCGCCGAAGCGCTGACCGGTGGTGCGTTCCAGTTCGTGCAGACCGGGTTCCCATACCGTGCTTGCAGTCGCGGTTTCGCGCGCCTGAGCATCGCGGCAGTAGTGCGTGCCGAGCACAAAAGCCGGCGGCACCGGCAGGTCGAGCTCAGCCATGCGCAGCAGGTTGTAGGCCTTGAAACCGACCTTTTCCGCCGACGCGCCAGCCGGGTCGGGATTGCCGCGCGGTGCGCCGTCGCAGCCGATCAGATAGACCTCGTCGGGCCAGAGTTGAACGGCGTCAGGTTGAAGTGCTGTCATGTGTTCGCTCCGGTTTCACCGAATGCGACGTCGCGCAACGCGTAACCGGCCACCAGCAGACGATCCGAGGCCAGTTCGAGTGTGTTCGCGAGGTCGTGGGCGAGCATCAATGCGGCGGCGTCGCGTACGACGGCGAGAATGGCGCGGCGTGCCGCGCGCAGCAGTTCGTCGCACTGGCGCTCTGAACGCAGCACGTTCCACGACGCGGCCAGAAAGGCATCGCTGTCGATCGTATCGCTTGCGTTACCGAGGCAGCGCGCAATAGCGAGCGACTTGACGTGCTCCTGGGTGGCCATCAGCACGGTTTGTGCGAGGCGCGACAGCGATTCGTGAACATTGCCGTCCCAGCCTTGCTGATGACCGTCGGCGATCAGGCTCATCAGGAACGCGGCTTCTTCGAGTGCGTCGGCGATGTCGTCGGAGAGTTCGAGAAGGTGCTTGAACGGCTGCCAGCGAGGCTGACGCTGCGCCTGCTCACGCGCGCGCATCACCAGATGGTCCGCCTGCCGCTCCCATGCCTTGGCTCTGGCGGCCTGTGCTTGCGCGGGGTTCTCGCCCGCCGGCGGCGCGGACATGACGTCGTGCGTCAGGCCGTCGCTTACCGCTTGCGCGAGTGCATGGCAGTAACCTGCGTGCTCCTCCAGCAGTTCGAACGCGCTGCTGTGCTGGTGCACGCGCCGCGCGAGCAACAACCGCGTCTGATCTGCGACGAGCGCCACGGGTTGCCCGCTGAGCAGGGCGTGGCTTGCCATCTGCAGCACTTCGATCATGAACGCTCGCGCATCGTTCGCGCCAAGCACCGTGTCGAGCCGGTCGCCGATGCGAAACGACCCTTGACCGACGGCCTGCATGGCAGCGTAGATGAGCTCTTCGCCACCGGCCTTCAACCAGGCCATGTGGCCGGCTTCGAGCCGGACTGCCTCGCGCAAGACCTCGATGGCGTGGTCTTTGTCGACAAACGAGAGCAGCCGCTTGCGGGCTCTGTTCCAGTCGATCAGGAACACGATGCGTGATCCGATTCCTTCCAGCGTGGTTTCGAGCGCCCGCTCGTCGGCGCAATCGAAGCGTGCAACGCCGAACGTGTAGGCGTCGCCTTCGTTCAGCGTGGCGTTCACCTTCGATTGCAGGTCGCTCCACTTCGCACCATAAGGCACCAGCAGCGCCTGGAAGAACTCGAAGCGCGGCCGGTGCAGATCCGAATAACTCAGCGTGATCGTCAGGCCTTCGATCTGCACGACCAGTACATGTACATCATTGGTGCCGATGTCGTTCTGCACCAGCAGCCGCTCGCCGTCACGCGTCGCGGCCGTGTCGAGCCCGGGATGGTCGAATTTGAGCGGCGCCGTGCGGTTCAGCCCGCGCATGAACGCGACGACGCGCGCGCGATCTGCCGGTTGCAGTTGCCACACGTGCGCGCCGTCGATCTCCTCGCTGGAGAGCGTACTCGCCAACTGGTTGAGCGCATGGTGAAGGTCCATCACCAGCAAATGCAGGCTGTCGTCGCCATTGGTTCGCTGGCCGCGCGTCAGCGATTGCAATTGCGGGCGGCCAAGGCGTTCGCCGCGCAGCGTGTCGAGTTCGTCCAGCCAGTGCTGGACACGCGTGTGCAACGCGTTTGCCGGATCATCCGGTTGAAGGAGCGGCCGCGCCATCGTCTCCAGATCTTCGGCGAGACGCTGTACGAGACGTGCGAGATCGGGCAACAACAGCGTGCCGTCGACCAGCGAAGCGCTCGCCGGCATGTCCCGAAGCCAGGGCGCGTCGACGTGAGCGGCGACAAGTTCCGCAGTCAGATCCGGTAATTCGCGGTCGGGATGTTCAGCGTGCGCGAATGCAACCTGCAGCACGCTCAGGTAGAGCTTCAGGCGGTCGTTGGCAGACAGCGCCGCCTTGATCCAGCCTGGCAGCAGCAGGCTGCGCTGTCCCATTGCAGCGATTGCTTGGGTCTTTTGCGTCATGGCAGCCGGTTGTCTGGGTAACTCGCCCAGTCTCGGCTGCCTATATGACACTTTCCTGACAGCGGTGGCCACGCGGGAGCGTTCGTTGATACACGTCAACTGAGCGCCGATTGACCTGCGCGAGCATCCGCAGAACCGCATATGACGTGTGCAGGGTGCATGATGGTGAGGAAGAATTCGCACGAGAATTCTTCCTCACCTCTCCTTTTCCGCAAACGAAGGGCGCCGGTGTTGTTCAACTTCCGATCGACCAGGCCATGATATTTCTCGACGGCAAATATGGCATGCGCACCATGATCCCGGTCCTGACGACCTGGCTGCGACGTTCGCCGTCGCCGGCCACTGTGCACGTGTCGGCCACCTGCAGCGAAACGCTCACCGAGTTCGCGAGGGTTTCACCTGACGAAGCGCTCCAGCGGCTGCACAGTGCGGCGAGCGGCCTCTCCGCCGAGGAGGTAGCAGAGCGCTTACGTACTACCGGCTCCAATCAGGTGGCTCACGAAGTGCGCCACACGATCCTCGGTGAACTCGCCAACAGATCGGTCAATCCGCTGAACCTGCTGCTGTTGTCGCTGGCGGGCGCATCGTACTTCCTCGGTGATTCACGCGCCACGATCATGATCGCGGTGATGGTCGTGCTCAGCGTTTCGCTCGGTTTTCTTCAGGAGCACCGTTCGAACAAAGCCGCGGATGCACTGCGGCGGATGGTGCGCACGACCGCCACGGTGCGCCGGCGTACAACGGGAACCGAAGCGGATCATGTCGACATTCCCATCGAGCAGCTCGTGCCGGGCGACGTCGTCCTGTTGTCGGCCGGCGACATGATTCCCGCCGATCTGCGGCTGATCTCGGCGAGAGATCTGTTCGTCAATCAATCGACACTGACCGGCGAGGCAATGCCGCTCGAGAAAGTGGCGCATGCCTCCGGCGGCGCCGCGCAGACGCATTTCGACCTGCCGAATATCTGTTTCATGGGCAGTGCCGTTGTCAGCGGTGTCGGCTGCGGTGTCGTTGTGCTCACGGGCGGCAGGACGGCTTTCGGCCGCGTCGCCGACCTGATAGCCGCGCAACGCGTCGAGACGAGCTTTGACAAAGGCATTGCACGATTCACCTGGCTGATGATGGCTTTCATTCTGGTGATGGTTCCGCTCGTATTCGTCATTAATGGCCTGACCAAAGGTAACTGGTTCGAGGCGTTGCTCTTCGCGGTCGCGGTGGCGGTGGGACTCACGCCCGAGATGCTGCCGATGATCGTGACCGTCAATCTCGCCAAGGGTGCGATTGCGATGTCGCGGAAGAAAGTCATCGTGAAACGCATCAATGCGATCCAGAATTTTGGCGCGATGGATGTTCTTTGCACGGACAAGACCGGCACGCTGACGCAGGACCGCATCATTCTCAAACGCCACCTGGATCTACACGGAGACGAATCGGATCAGGTGCTCGAATATGCCTATCTGAACAGCGCGCACCAATCGGGTCTCAAGAACCTGCTCGATGTCGCCGTGCTAAAGCATGTGGAGCTTCATGAGCAACTCAAGGTACACGAGCAGTACACCAAGATCGACGAGATGCCGTTCGATTTCGAGCGGCGCCGCATGTCAGTCGTGCTCGCGCGGGGAGACGGTGCTCACATCCTGATCTGCAAAGGGGCGGTGGAGGAGATTTTCTCGGCGTGCACCCGTTATGTGATCAACGGCGATATGGGCACGCTCGACGAACGCAATTTCACCGCGGCAAAAGAAGCCACCGCTGCGCTCAATGCAGACGGGTTTCGGGTCGTCGCGGTCGCCTATAAGGAGATGCCGCCGCAGCAGGCTACCTATACGGTCGGCGACGAGGCCGATCTGATATTGCTCGGCTACATTGCGTTTCTCGATCCACCGAAGGAGACGGCCGCGGCGGCGATCGCAACGTTGAAAGAGCGCGGCGTGCAGGTGAAGATTCTTACCGGGGACAACGATATCGTGACCCGCAAGATCTGCCATGAGGTTGGACTCACGGTGGACCGGGTCGTGCTTGGCAAGGAACTCGAAACACTGTCGCCCGCTCAGTTGGCGGATCTGGCGGAAACCGCTTCTGTTTTTGCCAAAGTATCGCCGTCGCAAAAGGCCTCGATCATCGACGCGTTGCATCGGAAGGGACATGTCGTCGGTTTCCTGGGGGACGGCATCAACGACGGGCCCGCGCTGAAGGTTGCGGACGTCGGCATTTCCGTTGATAGCGCGGTCGACATCGCCAAAGAGTCCGCCGATATCATTCTGCTGGAGAAGAGCCTTGCCGTTCTTGGCGAAGGCGTGCTCGAAGGCCGCAAGGTGTTCGGCAACATTACCAAGTACATCAAGATGGGCGCCAGTTCGAACTTCGGGAACATGTTCAGCGTGCTCGGCGCCAGCATCATCTTGCCGTTCCTGCCAATGGCGCCGATCCAGGTGCTCACGAACAACCTGCTATACGACTTTTCGCAGACCGCCATTCCCACCGACAACGTGGACGAAGAGTACCTGCGTGTGCCGCGGCGCTGGGATATCGGCAACATCGTCAAGTTCATGCTGCTGATCGGGCCGATCAGTTCTATCTTTGATTATGTGACTTACTTCATGATGCTTTATGTCTTCGGCGCGTGGGACAAGCCTTCGCTGTTCCAGACGGGCTGGTTCGTGGAGTCGCTGCTCACCCAGACGCTGATCATCCATATCATCCGGACTTCGAAGGTGCCATTCCTGCAGAGTCGCGCAAGTGCGGCGCTGATCGCGACGAGTCTCATCATCGCCGGCGTGGGAATCGCCATACCTTATACGTGGCTCGGCACGTTCCTGGGCTTCATTCCATTGCCGTCGGCGTACTGGCCGGCCCTTGTGCTGATCCTCCTGAGTTACGCCGTGCTGACGCATCTGATGAAAACTTGGTTTGTGCGGCGATTCGGGCTGGATTGAGTGCTGGAACTTGCGCGATGATGCCGGCGAACGGGAGTCAGGCGGCTCGCGGCGTGGACCGCTGCCAGGGCTACGGATTCCTTCGCCGCGAGTGAGTAGCGCAACGCTGCCGCAAGCGCTCGTAGAAACACATCCTCGGCGTATGGTCGATCCATACACTTCGTGCGTTTCGCGGCGTCAGTACACCTTGGCGTATTCCTACAAGCGCTTGCGGCAACCGTCTACGAAAAGAACGCGAACGGCAAAATTGCGGCGACGGAGATAGCGACTCCGACAGTGGTAAACCCCGAGCCAATCGCCAGCACCGTAGAAACACTCGCAGTAGCTACAAGCCCCCGACACCAGCGGCGCTGGATCTGACGGCCGACGATTACGCTTCTGTTCCTACCGGCATGTTCGATATTCACTGCTGCCATTTTCCTGTACTGACGACATCTCATCCAGAACATCTGGAACCTCGCTCTCCGATTTCGAGATTCTGTCATCGACCGTATAAGGAAGTTATAAAACCGAAGGGTGCGTACTGTTAATGCGGTATATCCAGGCGCGCAGCCCAGGATGCAACCGCATGTGATCTCTGGCGCATGGCTCGTGATTCCGCTCAACCGACATGCTTTCTTTATCGGCAAGCTCGCGCTTTATACGAAGGATTTAGGCGCTGCTCGATATCATCGCTCCGCTTGACGCCGCTGCTCCACAGCGAGGCGCCATTCTTGGGAGAAAAATCATGTTTGAAGCTGGAAAAGAGTATTCTCGGGAAGAGATTCATAGTGTGACGGGAGGATGCAAACAGGCATTCCTGCCGGTGAAGGGCGGGAAGGTCGTTGCTGCGAGATTGCGTCAGGATCTCAACCCGCATGCGCCGGATGTGATCGTCTGCGACAGCAGTGCCGCAGCACGTGCGGCCGGCCGAACGCTCGCGCGACAGACCGATCCGCTTCCTGTATTTGTCAGAACGGCGACTGACCGGTTTCGTTACATGGGCGAGTACGTCACGGACAAATCGCTTACCGCGCCGGGCGACTACGCACAATACGTGCAGAACACCGGCTTTACGCTCGGCCAGATTTCGCGCGTGATCAAGATGAAACGACGTTGATCTCAAGGATCCGTTGATTCGTAATCGTCCCTCCGCTGGCTGGGTTGTCGTTCATGCCTAGCCGGCAACTCACGCCGTGGTCGGCCGGCAGATCGCCGTGCTGCGCTCCGTGCGCTCCTTGCCGACTGGTATCTGGGCGAGGATGTCCATCGTTGATCACCTCTATCCCGCGCCGATAACTTATTGCCAACCGGTGCGGCACCGTACCGACTTGTCATGTGGTTTTGGACATCATGAACGCGACGGGCGTTGAAAGACGTGGCCTGACGGCAAAGTCATGCCCGGATTGCCAATGCCAGCCTTGCCGGCGATCACACGCCGCCGCCCATTCGGAGGACAACCGGCATGAATCCACTCACATTGTTCATTTCCACCGCTTTTGTTTTCGCCGCGCTCGATGTGTGGCAATCGGTTCGACCCGAATCCAATGCCGCGCGCGTCCGCTCTCTGACCGCCTGGGGCCTCAGGCTAGTGGTAACACGCTCCCGGATCGGCGCTACCTCGTTGTAGAAAGAAGGTCGACTTGCTTAGTCATTCACTCGCATTTCTCTCAGACGGCCTATTGGCCCTTTCATGGTGGCAGATCGTGCTGGCCACACTGGTGTCCACGCACATCACCATCGTCAGTGTGACGGTCTACCTGCACCGATGCCAGGCGCACCGCGCGCTTGACCTGCATCCTCTGGCCAGCCATTTTTTCCGCTTCTGGCTGTGGATGACAACGGGAATAGTGACCGGCAAGTGGGCGGCGGTCCATCGCAAGCACCACGCGAAGTGCGAAACACAAGAGGACCCTCACAGTCCACAATTCAGGGGCATCTGGAAAGTGCTGCTGGGCGGTGCCGAGCTCTATCGAACCGAAGCGAAGAACGGTGAAACACTGCGCAGGTTCGGCCACGGCACGCCGGTCGACTGGATGGAGCGGAACGTCTATGAAAAATATCCGGATCTCGGCGTCAGTTTGCTGATGGTGATCGATATCTTGCTGTTCGGTGTCGTCGGCGTGTCGGTGTGGGCCATCCAGATGATGTGGATTCCTTTCTGGGCAGGCGGCGTGGTCAACGGGCTGGGCCATTTCTGGGGTTACCGCAACTTCGGTCCTCCTGATGCGAGCACGAACGTGTTTCCGATCGGCATTCTGATCGGCGGCGAAGAGCTTCACAATAATCACCACGCATATGCAACATCCGCAAAGATGTCGAACAGATGGTACGAGTTCGACGTCGGCTGGATGTACATTTGTGTCCTTTCCGCGCTCGGTCTGGCGAAGGTCAGGAAAGTGGCGCTCAGACCGCATCTGGTCGAAGGCAAGTCGATACTCGACGACGAGACGCTGCAAGCCGTGCTTCGAAATCGCTGCGAGGTGATGGCAAGTTATGCCCAAACGGCTGAGCATGCGTACCGGCAGGAACTTGCGCGCGTGAAGCACATGAGCCGGCGCGAGAGAGCCGTGCTTATGCGTGGCGTAAGAAAATGGTTTCGCGACGGGCAGGCGGCGCAAGACGGGGCGCGTCAACCGGTGCCGACAGAACTCTGCGACAACCACGCGAAGCTTCTGGTCTACGTTGAATTGCGCGAAGATCTGGCGGCAATCTGGGAGCGCTCGAACCGTTCTCGCGAACAACTGCTCTGCCAGTTGGAGGAGTGGTGCCGACGTGCTGAACAGAGTCGCATCGACGCCCTGAGGGAATTCTCGATTCGTCTTCGTCGCTACGGCTGATGTTCGTTTGGCTTAACCCAGTCAACCAGACATTGCGTGGGACAAGTAGAATGGGCTAACACCAGCTACAGTGTCCGGGGGGTGCTCATGCTTGACCACATTATCCTTTCCGTGAGCGATGTAGAACGTTCGCTTGCTTTCTATGACGCCGCACTCAAGCCACTTAACATCAGATACTTCATGCCCTATAAGGGAGAAAACGGTCATCCCGATCTGTGGGGATTCGGTGACGGCCAGCGCGCGATCTTCTGGTTGAAGCAGGGCAAGCCGGATCCCGGAGCAATCCATTGGGGGTTCGTGGCGCCAGATAACAATACGGTCGATGAGTTCTACAAGGCCGCAATTCTGGCGGGCGCGAGAGATAATATTTCGCCTCGCGCGAGACTGGAATATTATTCGGGCTACTACGCTGCCGATGTATTTGATCCTGACGGATATTCGTTCGAGGTCGTGCATAAAAGCTAGCCGTGCTGACGGCGGCCGCCCACAGGCTTTCTCGATACCACACGGCAGCGATCAAGGCACTTAAAGGAATTTCACTTTGATCTATGACGTTGTGATTGCCGGCGGCGGCCCCGTCGGCCTGTTTCTCGCCTGTGAGTTGCGCCTCGCGGGCCTGCCGGTGTTGGTGCTTGAGCAAGCCGAGGATCCGGGCTCCCCGTTGAAGCGTCTTCCGTTCGGATTGCGCGGCCTGTCTGCACCCACCATCGAAGCCTTCTACCGGCGCGGTATGCTGAACGAGATCGCCGCGCCCCAACGCGCGAAAGACGATTCGGGCAGCAGCGTGCCGAATGCCGCACATTGGATGCAACAGCAACGCCGCCCCGGCGGCCATTTCGCCGGCATCCAGTTCTATTACGACAACATCGACACCTCGAAGTGGCAGTACCGCTTGCCAGGTCCGGCCGGCACCAGCATGGCGGTCGAGATGGAGTACCTCGAATCCGTATTGGCCGCGCGCGCAATGGCGTTGGGGGTGGAGATCAGGCGCGGCCTGAGTGTGGATGGTTTCGACCAGTCGGAAGAGGGCGTGACCGTTCACGCCGGCGGAGAAATTTTTCGCGGACGATGGCTCGTCGGTTGTGACGGCGGGCGCAGCACAGTGCGCAGAGCTGGCGGCTTTGAGTTCGTCGGCTCGGATCCCGAATTCACCGGCTATTCCGTTCAGGTCGAGATGGCTGATCCGGAAAAGCTCAAACCGGGCCGCCACTACACGCCAACGGGCATGTACACCTATCAGAAGCCCGGAACCATCGCGATGGTCGATTTCGATGGGGGCGCTTTCCATCGAACCCAGCCGGTCACGCTCGATCATGTGCAGGCGGTGTTGCGCCACATCTCTAACACCGACGTCACCGTGACGGCCCTTCAGCTTGCCACCACGTGGACAGATCGCGCCTATCACGCCACGACCTACCGCAAAGGGCGCGTGCTGCTCGCAGGCGATGCCGCGCACATCCATTCCCCGCTAGGCGGCCAGGGCCTCAACCTTGGTCTGGGTGACGCAATGAACCTCGGATGGAAGCTTGCTGCCACCATCCGTGGCGACGCGCCCGCCGGTTTGATCGACAGCTATACGAGCGAACGGCATCCGGTAGGAGCGCAGGTTCTCGACTGGTCGCGCGCCCAGGTCGCAATCATGCGGCCGAGCCGCAGTTCGCGCGCGCTCGAAGCCATCATCCGTGATCTCATCGACACCCGCGATGGTGCTACCTATTTCGCCGAGCGCGTCTGGGCTACTTCTCTGCGCTACGACCTTGGCAGCAGCCACCCGTTGGTGGGCCGCAGCGCTCCCGACTTCGAGCTGATCGACGGGACGAAGCTCGGTGAGCTTTTCACGAAGGGGAGAGGCTTATTGCTGGACTTTGACTCTCGCACATCGCTTCAGGAACTGGCGAGCCGCCGGAGTGACCGCATCACGTATGTCGCAAGCGACGTCAAGGATCGGCTTGGTTTGAGCGCGGTGCTCGTGCGTCCTGATGGCTTCGTCGCGTGGGCCTGTGCAGCTTCCCCTAACGATCATGAGGCAGCTCAGGCCGCGTCGCAATGGTTCGGTAAACCTGACGAAGAGACGCATTCTCCTGTGTGAGCCGCCGCGCGCGGACAGCAGACCTTACAGCAACGACTGTGTGGTGAAGCGTTAGGTATCGCCAACATCGAGCAATGCGTCAGAACTGAAAAGCAAAGCATAAAAAACTGTTTGTCATTGCAATACCGGTCGGCCTTTAATAACGAACTCGCCTTTATGAGGCTCCGCCTTTTGCCTTTTCCGGTAGATGTTCGCTACCTGGATCGCCGCGCAAAATGAATTTGCCCCGAGGTGTGTTGACCCGTACTGGCTCCGTTTCGGAACCGTGCTTTTTCAAGGCTAATCTGGGACCGACATGGCTGACGTCACTTATTCTCGCAATAGCTATGTCGCTTCGACCCGATTGTACCTGGGGGTTTCGAAGGGCGCGCTCTATAGGTGGCTTTCGTGGATCGTTCCAGCGCTGGTGGTGGTGTTTTGGCAAATTGCATCGCGTGTCGGACTGATTGCTCCTCAGGTTCTTCCCGCCCCGAGCAGCGTCGCGGCAACCGCGCTGGATCTGGCCAGGCACGGTGATCTCTTCGTTCACCTCGGCGTTTCGCTGCTGCGTGCGGCTGCGGGCTTTGCAATCGGCGGAACAATCGGACTCGCGCTCGGCGTCCTGGTCGGCTTCTCGCCGCTCGCGCAGGCGCTGCTGGACCGCTCGATCCAGATGGTGCGCGCAATTCCTTTCCTCGCCATGCTGCCGCTCGTCATCGTGTGGTTCGGTGTTGGCGAAGTGGCAAAAATCTTTCTGGTCGCGCTTGCGGTACTGTTCCCCATCTACATCAACACCATGCTCGGCATTCGGCAGATCGATCCGAAGCTGATGGAGCTCGCGAAGGTTGTCGGGTTGGACTGGCCCGCCGTGGTGCGCCGGATCATTCTGCCGGGTGCCATGCCGTCGATCCTCACGGGCGTGCGTTATGCGCTTGCTCACGCGTGGCTCGCGCTCGTCATTGCCGAAACGCTCGCGACGACGAAAGGCATCGGCTTTCTGGCAATGGATGCCCGCGAATTCCTTCAGACCAATGTCATTCTGCTGACCATCATCATCTACGCGATCATCGGCGTGGTGGCGGACGCGCTGGTGCGGCTGCTTGAAGCGCATTTCCTCACATGGCACGCGAATTACGCTAAAGGAGCGCGCAAGTGAGCGTTGATTTTGCACTGCCCCAGGATGCCGCTGTTCCGGCTGCCACCGAAGAGCGAGTGAACCGCACGCCGCTCGCCGTTTCGGTGCGTGGTTTGCAGCGCCGCTACGGCACCCGTGTCGTTATCGATGCGCTGGACCTCGATATCCGCGAAGGCGAATTCGTTGCACTACTGGGGGAAAGCGGATGTGGCAAGACCACGCTGTTGCGTGCGCTGGCCGGGCTCGATCAGCCCGACGCCGGGCAGATTCGCGCACCCGAACGCCCTTCCGTCGTATTTCAGGAGCATCGGCTACTGCCTTGGGCGACGCTGTGGGAGAACGTCGTGCTCGGTCATGAAACGACGATTGGTCGTGCGGGGGCGGCGCGTGCGTTGGCCGAAGTCGGGCTTTCCGGCCGCGAAGACGACTGGCCGCGCAACCTCTCCGGAGGTCAGGCGCAACGCGTGGCATTGGCGCGCGGTCTCGTCCGCGATCCCGCCTTGCTGTTGCTCGACGAACCGTTCGCCGCGCTCGACGCGCTCACGCGGATCAAGATGCACGGACTCGTCAAGGAGCTCGTCGCGCGCCATCACCCCGGCGTGCTGCTCGTGACGCATGACGTGGATGAGGCGCTCACGCTCGCCGACAGGATTCTTGTGATGCGTTCGGGACGCATCGCCGCTTCCTTCCAACCCAAAAACTACACGCCGCAGGCACTGCGGCCGATCCTGCTCGAAGAGCTCGGCGTTCAGTCTCACTGAGCGCTTTTCTGCATGACTCCAAGGACCTGACAAGGATGAACGATTCTTCACTGAGCCGCCGCCAACTGTTGCGCGCGGCGGGTGGCCTGCTGGCCGGCGTCGCCGCCAGCAGCCTGTTTCCCGTTCGCGCGGCCGAGCCGCGCAAGCTGACACGCAACACCGATACGGTTCGCGTCGGATGGGGATACGGTAGCCTGCCGGACATTGCCAGGCAGCGCGGTGTGTTCGAAAAGACGCTGGCTGCAAAGGGCATCAAGGTCGAATGGGTCGGGCCGTTCCCGAATCATGCGCCGTCGATTCAGGCCGTTGTTGGCGGGAGCGCGGATTTCGGCTTCTGGGGATCGACTACGCCGGCATTGGCCGCGATGCTGGCCGGCTCACCGCTCGTGTTCAATGCGTTCGATATCTATTCGCCGCGCTCGACTGCGATCATCGTGAAGAAAACAAGCGGTATCAATTCGGTTGCCGATCTCGTGGGCCGCAAGGTCGCGATCAACCGGTCGGGATTGGGTGAATTCCTTCTGATTGCAGCACTGGAGAAGAATCATATCGACCGTAGCAAGGTCGAGTTCGTTTACCTGAATCCGCCCGATGCCGCGCCGGCGTTTGCGCAAGGCGTGGTCGACGCCTGGTCGATGTGGTCCCCGGCCGTGGATATCGCGCGCTATAGCAACAACGCCAAGGACATTTTCAACGAAGGACGCGACCTCGATTTCCTGATCGATTACAGCTCTCTCGTGACACGCCGAAAATTTACCGAAGAGAATTCGGAACTGATTCGCGCGGTAATCGATGCGTACTATGTCGAAGGCGCGTGGCAGTCGGCGCATTCCGCCGAATCCGAACAGCTCGTGCAGAAGGAAGCCAAATATCCAGATCAGGTGCGCGACTATCTGACGAGCCTGAAGCGCGTGAATCAATTCCACGAACCCGACGACGCCGCATTCATCGCGCAGTTCCAACGCGCCGCCGACTGGCTCGCGGAACGCAAGATCATCAACTCGCGAATCAAGGTCGCGGATTACAGCGTCAAGGTTTGATGAAACATATCATGAGAACCACGCTTGTCTCGCCATTGTCAGAAACACTCGGGTTTGCTGAAACCATCGCCCATATCGCATCGATCGCAGCGGAGCGGGAACGCAGTCACCGTTTGCCGCACGAGGAGATCGCGATGCTCAAGGAGCTCGGCTTCGGCGCGCTGCGCCAGCCGGCAGATGCCGGCGGACGAGGCGTTTCGTTGAGCGAGCTTTTCACCGTAGCGCGTGATGTTGCGGCAGCGGATTCGAACATCGCTCACGCGTTTCGCAATCATCTGTGGCAAGTGGAAGCGGCGCTCAGACGCCGGGATCATCCGTTCCATGCGCACGTTCTCGATCTGACGAGTAAGAAGAAAACCGTCGGCCTCAGTTTCACCGAGACCGATGCCGTGGCGGCCGGCGCGCGTCCGAGCCAGGTGCTAAGCCGGCTCGAATGGGACGAAGCGCGGCGCGTATATATCGGCTCAGGCGTGAAGGTGTACGCGACCGGCAACCTCTACAACGACGCATTCGTCGGCCTTGCGGTGGAAAGCCGTGAGGGGAAGACCGTGCAGTACGTGTTGGAGCGAGGCCAGGGCGTCGGCAACGATGACGACTGGCAGGGATTCGGCCAGCGCCTGACGGGCTCAGGCACGGCGAAGTTTGATGCCGTGACCGTGCCCGCGGCGCATGTCTATCCGACAGATCCGCCGCGAACCGACGAAGCAGCGCCTTGGGGATACACCTTCCACCAGGTCTATCTGACCAACTGCATCGCGGGCATTGTGCGGCGGGTAGCGTTGGACGCCGTCGAAGTTTTGCGCGCACGCGGGCGCAACTTCTATCACGGCGACGCCGCGCATCCCACCGACGAGCCGGTGCTGCAAACGCTGCTTGGCCGGATTCGCGCCTATGCGGCGAGCGTCGAGGCAACCGCCGATCGCGCTGTGTCAGCGCTTCAGCGAGCATGGGATAGCTATGGAACGGCCGACGAATATGACACCACGTTGGCCGCAACGCTCGCCGCAGCGGAAGCCAAGGTCGTGATCGACGATCTCGCTCCGCAGATCGCCAGCTGGCTGATCGATCTTGGATCGGGCTCGGTCGTGTCACGCGTGGGCGCGTTGGACCGGCATTGGCGCAACATCAAGGTGATTGCTTCGCACAATCCGCGCCTGTACAAGGAGCGGCTGCTTGGGCAGAACCTGCTGACCGGCCAGCTTCCGCCCACTGGTGCGTTCTTCTGAACATACCCTACGGCCCCGCATGATGCGGGGCGTGCGGCTGTGCTCAGTTCGAAAGGAGCCGCTTAACGCGCGGCACGACCTCTTCTGCAAAGATGCGCATGTCCGCTTCGAAAGGCTGGAACTGCAACATGAAGAGTTCGATGCCCGCCCGATGAAACGCGGCAACGCGCTGCGCGACGGTGTCGTAATCGCCGACTAGCCCTGCAGCCGTGCCGCCATTCGAACCGACACGCGGCGATTGCGCGAAGGTCTGGTGCATCACGGTTTTCGGATCGATATTGGCCTTCTGCCGTTCGCGCAGCGGCTTGTCCAACTCGGCCAGTGCGAACAGATGCGCGAGGTGAGCCTCTGCCTGCGCCTGGGTTTCACGTGCGATCACGAACGCCGACAGACCGAAACGCAACGCATCCTGCCCGGCGGGCCGCGCGCGAGCGGATACATTGGCGATCAGACGCGCTACGTCGTCGTGCGGCTGACCGTTGATGAACCACACGTCGCCGTGCGCCGCCACCAGTTCGCGCGCCGGTTCCGACTCGCCGCCGACATAGATGCGCGGACGCGCGCGAAACGGATCGGCGGGACGCAACTGATATTCGTCGATATGAAAGTTGTCGCCGTGATGATTCAGCGCTTCGCCGCGCAGCAGCGCGGCGACGACTTCGATCCATTCGCGGCCGTACGCGTAACGTTCATCGTGCTCGGGAAAGCCAATGCCCGCACGTTCGAGCTCCGGACGATTCCACGCATTCACCAGGTTGATTGCAAAGCGCCCGCCGCTGATGTGCTCGATCTGCTGAGCCATCTTCGCGAGCACGACCGGGTGATAGAGATACGGTTTGATCGCCGTGATGATTTCGATGCGTGACGTTAGCGCCGCCAATGCCGCCGATGCGGTCCACGCCTCGAGCTGATCGAGAGAAGGGTCATGCGGATTGATCGTGTGCTGGGCGACGAGCACCGAGTCGTATCCGAGACGCTCGGCCTCGAGTACGAGCGCCTTGTTGCGGGCCCAGGAAGCATCATAGGGTTCTGCGGGATCCTGCAACGCGGCGCGGCTACCGTGCACAAGTGCCCAGACGCCGAAGCGTGGAAGTTTGGCTGACATCGCTTTGATACGCGGGGAAGTGGAGGGGCAAAACGCTCATGTTAGCGTTGCCCGTGCGCGCGGCCTTCCAATTTGTATCGATATAGAACTGACGGAAAAGTATTAAGGCTCGTGTTGAGTTCGCTTTAATCAACTGACCGATCTGGTTAGACAATCGCGAGAGACCGCCATACCTCGCGGTCGCGCGCATTGGTCCGGCCGTTTTCACTGCCCGTAGACGTCGAAGTCGAAGTACTTTTTCGCGATCTTGTCGTATGTTCCATCCGCGCGCGTGTCGGCGATCGCCTTGTCGATCTTCGCCTTCAGGTCGGTGTCTTCCTTGCGCAAGCCGATCGCTGTACCGCTTCCCAGCGTCTTCGCGTCGTAAAGCGGATTGCCGGCGAATGCGAAGTCCTTGCCCCGCGGCGTGCGCAGGAACCCGACGTTAGCCTGCACGGCGTTCTGCAGCGACGCGTCGATGCGGCCGGCGATCAGGTCCGAGTACACGAGATCCTGATCCTGGTAAGACACGATCGCTGCGCCGGCCGGTTCCCAGTAGGTCTTCGCATAGGTTTCCTGGATCGAGCCCTGCTCGACGCCGATTCGCTTGCCTTTCAGCGCTTCAGGCGTGGGCGTGATCGTCGAGCCTTTCTTCGCGACGAGGCGCGTGGGGATACGGAATACCTTCGACGAGAAAGCGATCTGCGCCTGACGTGCCGGCGTCATCGACATGGTGGATAGCACGCCGTCGAACTTACGACCCTTCAGCGCGGGAATCATCCCGTCGAAGGCGTTTTCGACCCACACGCAATTTGCGTTCAGGCGACGGCAGATCTCGTTGCCTAGATCGATGTCGAAGCCGACGAGCTTGCCGTCGGCGGCTTTCGATTCGAACGGCGGATAGCTCGCGTCGACACCGAAGCGTACGGTCGACCAATCCTTCGCGTTTGCACTGGCGGATGATGCTGCGAGTAGTGCAAACGTTAGGGTTGCGAGGAGGGGTTTCATGGGGGGCCTTTGGTTACTTTTTTGAATAGATGCGTGGGTGGGGCGGCCGCCGACTGGGGAGAGATGCGGCGCCCGATATTCGACCATGTTTGATTGGGGTTGCAAATTCATTCGGGGAATCAGTTTATGCGGGGGGTGAATGGAGTGGGGATATCGGCTTGCTCGTATTTATTTCGGTGGGAGACGGAGTGGCCAGGTTAGCTGACACGCTTGGTGCCAGCACGGCAAGACGCGTTATCGTGGCCGCCTTCGAAGGCTCTTGTACTCCGCGGGGAAATAGGTTTGGGTGGGTCGATGAATCGCGGGTCTCGGCCCAAGTGAGAGGCCGACAGGCGATGCTGGCGCCACCACGTGCGTTCTCATGTGCTCGCAACTTGGTGGGCCAACTTGGACAACGGCTGCTTGTTTGGCCTTAGCTGCCGTTGATGTGTCAGCACGAATATACCCAACTACCGATGCGGACCAGTCGTTGGATGAAGGCCATAGACGAACGGCCGTTACCGGTTTCAACGAATGCGCACTTTCGATCCTGAACCGACTCTCGACAGCCCCACTTCCGTGTGTCCCGTTTAGAGCAGATACGGACTATTGCGAAGTCGACTGCTACGTAAAAAGTGAAGCGTACGGCATCAGTCTATAAGCAGACTCCAACGCCTTTTCGACGCCAGTCGTCTGCGCGCCAAAGTCGAGGGTCATATCGATCGCCGGTATGTCGATCGCCAACGAAGTTGTTCCGCCCTTTTGCACGGGATGGATGTCATCTGGCCAGTCCGACTTCACAGCCAGGATCTCGTCGACCGTGCGCTTCTCGAAACCGAGCTCCATCACCTGTTGATCAAATTTGTGACTTAACTTCACACCCCTTGGGAAGCCAATTCCTTTCAACACGATCCAGGTCGATCCGTTCCCGCGACCTTGCGGACGTGCCATCTGAATTTTGGGGTGCCGCAATCTGAGATGTTCCCAATAATCCAGGTGGAATTTAGTAATAGCGGGGTTGACTGCCATCGTGTAGCCGCGTCGCCCCTGATCTATCGCGGCCAGCATAACGTAGCGCCGCCATATCGCGCGTCGCCCTTGTCCTTGTTGTTCCCTAAACCAGGTTTCGATAGTCTCGTACAAGATACGGTGCTGATAGTCATTCTCTTGGAGCGGAGGACTGATATAGCATTGAGGTGCACAGATAACGGTTCTGTAACTGTCAAGTTTTCCTTCATCTACGAGCCGTTTTCCGCGCAGATGATAGCGTTCCGCTTGTCTGTATTGAGCCGGAGCGTTGACTTTGTTTTCGATGAGAATGCCGATGCGGCGCTCTTCTTGTAACACGCGGAGGACCAGGTCACTCTCACCGTCCGTGTCGGAAAGACTGTGCCACGCCCCCGCTGCAGTGACGTTGTGCAAGTCAATCTTGCCACAGAACCATGCGACGAAGTCGTTATTGACGTGGAATTCCTCCAACAGCAGCAGGTCGATATCTCGCTCAGTTACCGAGGCCAAGTAGCGTCCAAAGTCGGTATCCGGTATCACAGAATTGATCTGGTTCATGTAGGTCGACTCCACAACGTTCGGGGCGGTAATAGCTAAGTCCTGTTTTCAACGCTTTCGGGCAGGTTCCCCGTATCGTGGCTGGACAGGGCATTGCCCGACAATAACACGCCCCTTCCGACTATCACCATTAGCCCTGGCCTGCCCGCGCCGCAACTGTCGGCTCTTTATGGCAATGCCGATGTTCGAACGCTGTTTGGAGGTTCGACGCCAAGGGCGTTCATGACCGCACCGCGCTCTAACACGGTTGACTCCGGTAGACCCTCAGCGGACTTCCGGTACGTAGAGGCATCAATAGCTTTTCACAAAGTGCAGCGGACGTTCATTGGGCGATGTTTGCTGACGGGTCATCGGCCGTTGCGGATAGTCGCACAGCCTCACGCTTGCCGAGGTGGTGCGAGTCGTCAACGCCGATGGCATCGGCAACTAGACCGCTTGTAAGCGAACCGCACCATCATGGTCGTTCAGGCGTTAGTCGGCCGAAAAACCTTCGACCAGCCGCGGGGAAAATACCAACTCCGGCGAGTCGCCGTTGGAAGAGTCAAGATGAATCATCTTGTCGTATTCGCGCGGCTCCAAATCGAATACACGCACAGTTTTATGAACAGCCGGGTCGCCGCTGAACTGATATGCGACGCACGCCACTACGGCGAAGCCAGGAACAAAACCTTTGGCAAGGCCCGGACTGTGGGCCTTCCATCGTAGATTTTGAGCCGCGTTCGGGAACATTACCTCGCCCATTCCCTGCGTGCGTGCAACGTCGTTCTCTTGGCACGTTTGAGCTATGGCACGCCGTAGGGCCTCAAGCGGTTCAGGATAAGAAAAGCCGCCGGAAACTGGAGGCGTCTCTTTCGAATCGGCTAGCGGCATCATCGTGGCTGTGAACATGACATTGAAAGCCGGTGATCGGCCCACGTTGTTTAGGCTATACCTAAACGTGTATGCCAATCCGTTGCTCTCGTCATGGACAAGTGGCCCTTCCGGTTCCATTTCCAGTGAAACCCAGGGGCGCTGATCAAACTTCATGGACTGCAGTTGATCTCTGGATGCCCTGAACTGATACCAGGACGCACCCGCGCCCAACAGCGAGCCGATAGCCGCACATAACGCAACCCAAGCCGCCACATAGTCCAACCAGTGCTTGTTCGTCTCACGCCCCGACATAGCGCCCCCGAGTTTTTCGGTAAATCATAAGTGAAAAACCGATAGTTAGAGCGTTAGGGAATCGCATAAACTTGTGGCGGCACCCTTATTGAGCATCAAATCACGCTCACATCGCGCGTGCGTCAATCGGCTGCATACTTCCCTTACCTGATATTGGCTTTTCCATGGCTGACTTTAACCGGGATATCTGCTTGCTTTACTCGTCACCCTCGCGCCCACATTCAGGCGCTTACCCACCCAAAAATCAAACCTTTTAGCGCACCCAGTTGCTCTCTCCGCACCTGGCCTGATTTATAATCACCAAGCCTTCGGGAAACACCCGAAGGTCAGGTTTGGAAGCCTGCATGTAATGCCCGCACACCCGCTCAGGCGGGGAGTGCGTCTATCCCTGCACGTCTGTTGTTCCACAATGGGCGGGCGGTGGTGGGGGAGCCGCGAGGCTCGCCGGCTTGGCATTACACCGGTCTTCCAATCCCGCTACCTGCCCGCTCACCCACTTTCCAAGCGAGTGTCGGGCGATCTGAGCAGTAACAGGGAGATCGCACCATGAGCAAGACCGCAAAAAATCAACCCGCTTCACGCCCGCCTGTCGACGTACTCCAATACGAAAAGCTCGCGCTGTCTGCATTCGACCTATGCGAACGGCAACTGGGCAAACTGAATACGCTAATCACACTAGCGTCTTCAATGTGTAGGAATCCTGCCATCATGAGCTACGAAAGACACCGCCGTCAGACCATGCTCGAACTGCTCGTCGACACTGCAGAGCAATATCATCAGGATCTCGAATGCGAACGCGAACTCTTCCAGGTGATTGCGCTCGATGCAAAGGGCGTCCCTCAAGCGCGTCTCACCGCCAGTCACGCAACGCGCCTTCTTGTCGAAGCATCCAGGATTGCGAACGGATCGCAAGCTACCGACAACGCCCCCAAGCGCAAACGTTCTCCTGCCAAAAGCGTAGCGATTGCAAAGGCGCATGCACAGCAATCGGTCGCCGTGCGGCACTAACTAACGGATAACGGACAACCGATAGCATCAGCGAAGAGACAAGCTGTGCGCAGGGGCTCAACGTGAGGCCGAAAACCATCGCCGTAATCCCTGCACGTCCGGGATACGGATATGTCGCCCCTTGGCCTCGATGAGATTCAGATCGCAAAGCCGGGTGAATGCCCTGCTCACGGTTTCCAGTCGCAGTCCGACGAAGTCGGCAATATCGGTTCGACTGACGGGAAGCGAAAACTCGGTGAAGTGCTGTTTGCGCGCAGCGAGCTGGTCTGAAAACCAGAGCAGGAATCCACAAACGCGCCGTTCGGCATTGGCACTCGCGGTGAACAGGAACGCCTCCTGCCGTTGTTGCATGACGCGGGCAATGAGACGATGAAACTGAGTGCCGATCAACTGGTTCTGGGAGATGCGCCGCAGCAGATGCCGGTAAGGGATAACACAGAAGACTGAATTCTCAAGCGCAACCACCGTAACGGTTTGCGCTCCAGACGCGGCACCGAGGAAACCCACCACATCACCCCGCAGGGCGAGTGCCGCAATCTGCGGGCGCCCGTCGACAGAGCGCACCACGGCCTTTGACGAACCGCTCGCAATCGCAAATAGATGTGTGAATGGAGCCCCTTGCTCGTAGAGAACCTTACCTTGCTCGACTCGCCTTCTTTCGACAACAACGTCGGCGAGATTGGACACCTGATGCAGGTCAAGGCCACTTCCAAGACATAGTTCGCGGATTCCGCATTGAGCACAATGATTGGGGCGATCGCCAGCGAAAGATTGCTTGCCAAGGGCGATTAACAGTTCGTGATCCATTGATGAAGAGTACCGGGTGACTCGCTCGCGTGGCGTAGTTTTGATTGGCGGAGCATTACCCGTTCGTCGACAAACTGACGAGGGGCGTGTCCATTCGCGGGTGGACACTCCCGCGAGTGTCCGCTAGTCGTACGTGCAGCGTCCGACCGTTTACTCAGTGGCGTACGCCGCATCGATTGGCTGTCTTAACGGAATTGTAGTCATTAGCCTGTGATGCAATGGAGAACTGAAAACGCCGATTCGGCTTGTGGCTGTATGGCGTATCCGCAGAAATTTCGTTGTCTTACATCTGTCCCCTCGACAACCATTTTCTCGGCATTGGCACTCCAGATTGGATCCGGGGGGTGAGAGCTGAAAAGCTGGTTGAACCGTACTCCTGAACCGATCATATTCCCCGGTCGACTTCATGCGCTCATCGATACAGCGTATCAAGTTGACTAAAGTCAAATGAGAGGGTTTGCCGAGTCGGCAAAGAATGAAGTGTCACGACGCGAACCGGTATCGTGGTGGGGCCTTATCTGAATACTAATAGCTTTAGCATGATCAGCCTGGCATTCGTCAGACCTTTGTTACCTATATGAACCGTCCACTTAACGGCACGCTTTCTCATGCGTGATCATTGGTGTTTGTGCGCCCAGTCAGTCGATGACTGTTGTCTGACGTTGTTCGACGAGTGGTGTGAAAGGCGCGCGGTACTACCGCTGTGCTATTTGATGAATGCATGGCCGATTGTGTCTGTGTCCGGTTCAGCGATATGCCGTCTCTACGCAATATTGGACGAACTACTGAGCAACGAAGCTGCAGGGTTGCTCGACAATGAACGTAGGATAATCAACAGGATTCTGCGAAATAAATGCACCCATGTAGAGGGTTTGTCCGCCGAGCTGGCCGACGCAGTGTGCGATGTTTGTTCGCTCAGGCGTTACAAGATCCTTCTATTGGATGGGAACGTTGCCTAACCGGGAATAGCTGAATTCCATACACGGGAGCGCAATGGGAAGGTGACGGAGAAATATATCTAACTTTGGCTGGCCAACAATAATTTGTACACCGAACATTATATCGAAGTGAGATTCCGTTATTTCCCGACGTGATCGCTAAAGATATCGATCCTGCGGCCGTTAGCAGACTATAGAGCGGTAGCACTGTCAGCCCGTCGCGGTCAATTTGAGAGGTTCGTTAACGTATGAAGTTGTCCTTCTCCCAGAAGCTTTGGCTTCCGCTGGTCCTGAGCCTGTTATGTCTTGCCGGTATATCGATCTACAACGCCTTCGAAGGGAGGGAAGCTCAACTGGAAGATCGCAAACAGGATCTGATCCACGCTTCCGACATCGCCCTTAGTCTTGTCAAGACATATGGTGACGCCGTAGCCGCAGGATCGCTGACTGAGACGGAAGCAAAGAAACAGGCCATGGATAAGATTCGGGCCATCCGGTACGGCGACGAAGGCTACTTCGCGATCATCAATTCGGCCGCAACGGTGTTGATGCACCCGACGCGTCCGGAGATGGACGGCAAGGACGCCAGCAACTACAAAGATCCGAACGGTGTGTATGTCTTTCGCGCCGCGGTTGACGCCGTCAAGCGCGACGGCAAGGGATTCAACGAGTATGCGTTTCCGCGGCCGGGCTCATCGGAAGCGTCTCCGAAGATCTCCTACAACGTGGGCTATCAGCCGTGGGGCTGGATTCTCACGACCGGAGTCTACGTCGACGACATCGACGCGGCGTTCCGTTCAATGCTGTATCGCAGCCTCGGAATCATGCTGGTGATGATCGCAGCTTTGTCGACTGTCGTGGTGCTGTTCAATCGCAGCATTCTTCGCGCAATGGGCGGAGAGCCTTCTTATGCCGCCGAGCTTGCCAACCAGATTGCCGGCAATGACCTGACCGCAGTGGTCAAGACGACTCGGGATGATCGATCAAGCCTGCTATTTTCGATGAAAAGCATGCAGGAGCAACTCACGCGCACGATCAGCGGGATCAAGATTGCAGCCGATTCGATCGCTACCGCTTCGCATCAGATCGCGGTGGGCAACCAAGACCTCTCTCAACGCACTGAGGAGCAGGCTGCGTCTCTGGAGCAAACGGCGGCCAGCATGGAGCAACTGATCTCCACGGTGAGCCAGAACGCCGAGAATGCGAGCGAGGCCAATCAGCTCGCTGCGCAGGCGGTCAAGGTGGCCGAGCAGGGTGGTGTCGTCGTAACGCGTGTCGTTGAAACGATGGACGGGATCAACGCCAGCTCCGACAGGATCGCCGACATAGTGGGCATGATCGAAAGCATCGCATTCCAGACCAATATCCTCGCCTTGAACGCGGCCGTGGAGGCGGCGCGTGCCGGCGAACAGGGGAGAGGCTTTGCAGTGGTCGCTTCCGAGGTGCGCTCGCTCGCGCAGCGTTCTTCGACCGCGTCGAAAGAGATCAGGGAACTGATTCACGATTCGGTTCAACGGGTGCGCACCGGTGCCGGATACGCGCAGGAAGCCGGCGAAGCCATGGACCGGATTACGCACGAGGTCAGGCGCGTGACCGATCTCATGAGTGAAATCGCCGCTTCGTCGCAGGAGCAAAGCAAGGGCATCGGCGAGGTGAATGAGGCTGTCACGCAGATGGATCAGGTCACGCAGCAGAACGCGGCACTGGTCGAAGAAGCCGCAGCCGCAGCCAGTTCGCTAGAGATGCAGGCGGACGATCTGAAGGCCATTGTGTCCACGTTCCGGCTGGACGCCTAGCATGGCGCTGGCATGCGCCTCGCGGCTCAGGCACGCAGTGCGGTTCCGGCGTGTCGAAACAGCGCCTACGTCCGCGCTGAAACCGCCGACACCCATTCTGCGCGTGCGGACTGTATAAGCCGCCGGAACAGACGCCTGGCCTATGGGCAGCTTCGAACCTTCGGATCGGGACGAGCACATGCCAGGCATGTCTGCACGACTTGCTGCAAACAACTTGCAAGAAAGCCTACACCCCGGAGCTTCCATGGCCATGTCGAACGACGTTTCCGACGCAACGCCTGACAACGACCTGATGGACGATGGTTCGCATCTGTATAGCCAGGCATGGGCGTCGGCACTTACCTCGCTGACGGAGGTTTTGCGGCACAACGCCATCGATATCGTGAAGCGCTTCTATGATGGCCTGATTCGCTTGCCCAAGTCGAAGCACACGCTCGCGGCGCTGTCGGAGCATGAACTTCAGCATCTCAAGACGCAACAGATCCAGAATCTGTACGCGCTCGCGTCACCCGACCTGACGGCGATGGATCACCGTACGATGGCGCTACGGGTTGGACGTATCCATGCCATCGTAGGTTTGGAGTGGGAAGATCTGATTCGCAGCCGGGGAATCCTTTCCGCTGCGATTCACGACACACTCGATACGACGTTGCACGGAAGGGCACTGGCGGTGCTGGGAAGGCGCTTGACGCAGGATCTGGCGTGGCAGACGGAGGCCTACCAGCGTCTGCAGACTTCACGTCAGGACGTGTTGATGCGCGTGACCCAACTCGCGTGGGAAGTGGAGAGTTATACGGATCTGATCGGCCGGGTTGTTCAGATACTCGGCGAACACGACGAGGTGACAGGCTGTTCGGTTGGCCGGCCTGATAGTGACGGGGTCTTCCGTTTCGAGTCGGTGTCAGGCAAGTCGATGGAGCGGTATCTTGCCGAGTTGGAGAATTCCGCGGAACGGCCGGTCTCGAATGGCGATCTGCCTCAGGGGCAAGGACCTGTCGGACGCGCCTGGCGCAGCGGGAACGTGGAGCGAAGCATCAACTTTGCAACGGATCCGCTGATGGAGCCGTGGAGAACGCTGGCGCTGTACGAGAATTTCCGCTCCAGCGTGGCGATTCCTCTGCGACAACCCGGGCATCCGCCCAAGGCCATCCTTTCGCTCTATAGCTCATTTCCCGGCGGATATTCGGCAGCAGACCAGATGGCTTTTATCATGCCATTGCAAACGCTTCTGGGGCTCGCCATCGCGCGGATCGAGAATCAGGAAGGGCGTACTCATGCCGTACCGTACGCCACGCGACAACATTGGGCTGCGCTGCTCCGGTCCGATGCGCTGGAAATGCACTACCAGCCGCTACTGGATCTTAAAACCGGGCAGGTGACCAAAGTCGAGGCGCTGGCCCGGCTGCGGGAAGGCGATCGCGTCTTGACGCCCGGCGAGTTTTTCCCGGCACTATCCACGGATGATTTCCTTGAGCTCTACGTTCGCGGACTCGCACAGGTGTTGTCCCAGAGGAACCGCTGGTTGCAGGTTGGCGTCGAGTTGAAGGTGTCGGTCAATCTGCCGTCCAGTGCGATGGGCGACAACCGCTATTTCGAAGCCACGCGGCAAGCCTTGACGGAGTACGTTTGCCGTCCCGACATGCTGACTCTGGAAATTCTGGAAACGGACGCGCTTCCATCGGGCATGGACGTATCCGGTGAACTGGCGAAATTCAAGTTGCTCGGCATCAACCTGGCCGAAGACGACTTGGGGTCCGGGCACAGCAGCCTGAACCGGTTGCGCGAACTGCCGTTCGACTGGATCAAGATCGACCGCAGTATCGTGAGTGTTGCCGGTCAGGATGCATCGAATGTGTTGCGTTTCGTCTACCAGTTGACCAGGCTTGGCCGTTCGCTAGGCAAATCGGTGGTGGTGGAAGGGATCGAAGATGCGGGGATGCTCGAAGCCATTGTCATTCTCGGTGCCGACGTAGCTCAAGGCTATGCGATCGCACGCCCCATGCCTGCGCAGCAGTTGACGGCATGGATGCATAACCAGCCTTACTTGCCGCGTTCTCTGGACGCGAGAAGCGCCTTGGGGAAACTGGCCACGCTGTTGATCTGGGAAGAACGCCTGCACCTGATCTGTGAAGATCCGCGCGCGTTCGGCCGGCTGTCTGATATTGTGACGATACCGGTTACGCTCGGAGTCGTCGAACCCGTTGCGCCGGCGCCGCTCGACTCAGCCTGCCAGGTTTGCCCATTCTCAAGGTTCTTTAGCGAAACGGAGTCCATTCTGCCAAAGGGACTGTCGGATCCGACAGCACAGCGAGCCCTGATTGCGGCAGCAGTGAGTCACGGGCCGGACAGTCTGGCCTATCGGTCGGCGCGCCAGCGGCTTGTGACCGCTATCATGAGCGAGACGGTCGAGCACTGAGTGATGTCGCCTCCCTTAGGCGGCTGCAACGTGCGTAGAAATATCCGCATACGTTTGCGCCCGCCTGCGGTATTCATCGTTTTTTGACGCGCGATGTCTCGCGCAAGTTTCCATGATCAGGAATGCATTCTCCGCCATGTCCATAGACAGGCGCTTCAGTATTAGTGTTGCGGTCGCACTCCTGCCGGTTCTGGTTTTGTGTGGCAGGCTGGTCGTGCACGAGTGGCACGCATACATGGTAGCTGACGGCGCCCTCTATGCGTTCCAGACCTATCGCGCCGGATTGCTGGCAATCGAGAGCGTGTCCGCGGAGCGTGGCCCGACCAATAGCGTGCTAGGCGAAGATTTGCCGATCCCGGAAGCGAGGCGGGTCTCGCTGCGCCGCGCCCGTGACGAAAGCGATGCGCGGATCGAGAAGTTGCTCGAGATGCTTCAGGCCGGCCGTTGCCCGGGGTGTGCCGTCGAGCTTGCTCGCATACAGGAAGCGCGCAACGACCTCGCAAGCGCACGGGAGAACGTCGATCAACTGATAGGCCTGCCGCTGGCGCAACGGCGGGAGCGCACGCTCTCGAATGCAGTGGACCGGATGATCAAGGTCATTCCGCAGTTTGCGCCTGCCATCGATGCATTGGCTGCGAACGTGGTCAAGGGCGATACTCGCGCACTGAATTGTCTGATCCTCGCTACGCTGACTGCGGACCTGCGGGAAGCCGCCGGCCAGCTCGGCTCGCACTTTACCGCCACGCTGACCGCGCACAGGACGCTAGGTGAAGACAATCAGCTCGTGATCGAGCGAACCGAGGGGAGAATCGACCAGTTGCGTGAATTGATCGATTCGCACGTGCGGGACCGGCCGACGCTGGAGTCCACGGCGTTTGACAAAATGAACCGGCAGTACTTCGGCGAGGGCATTGCCTATATTGCCGAGGTCCGCAGCCTGGCGAGCCGGCCGGGTGGCGTTGCGATATCGCCCGCGCAGCTCGCGGACCGCTACGTGCCGATGATGCGTCCGATCACGGCATTCCGCGATCAGGTGCTGGACCTTGCTGAAACGGAGATCGGTCATCACCGCAGCAATGCGTTGGGCCTTCTGGCGGTCAGCGGGCTGGCCGCATTTCTGCTGATAGCGATATTGCTCTCGATGGCGATGTTATTCAGAAGGCGCGTGATTCGACCGCTTGTCGATGCGACCCACGTAATTGGAGCAATTGCAAACGGTGACCTCACGGCAGAGATTCCGGCAGCACGCTATCGCGGCGAAATCAAGGCCATGTTCAATGCGATCGGTGTGCTGAAGGCGAACAGCGTGGAGAGGCAGCAGCTCGAACGGGAGCGTGGCCGTCTGATTCATGAACTCAAAGCCACGGCGGAAACGGACTTTCTGACTCATCTGCTCAACCGCCGCGCATTCGAGAGCAGGGCGCGCCTGAGCTGTGCAGAACGGAACGCGGCCGAGCCGGAGCTCGCGCTGATCATGTTCGACATTGACCACTTCAAGAAAATCAACGACACGTATGGTCACGCCACCGGCGATCATGCGCTGCAACTCGTGGCCCGTCTTTGCCGTGAAATCTGCCGGCAATCGGATGTCGTGGCGAGATGGGGTGGGGAAGAGTTCGCGGTATTGAGCCGTGTGCAGGATGCAGCACAAGCGCTTGCCGTAGCGGAGCGTTTGCGTCGCAGGATCAGCGAGACCCGAATCCCTTTTAGCGGTGGCGAGGGTTTCACCATCACTGCGAGTTTTGGCGTCGCGTTCGCGTCAGCGTGCGATTCGCGTGACGTGGATCGTCTTTTCAGGCGCGCCGATCGTCTGCTGTATCAGGCGAAAGAGGCGGGACGTGATCGTATCGTCGCCGATCCGGTCAGCGTGCCAAGCGCTAACTCCTGAAGGCATTGCGAAGGAGCGCACCAATCGAATTGCACGACAAAGGCGTCCTACTGCCCTTGCAGATTCGGATTGCCGGCGGGAACGCCGGAGCCGGTTTCGGACGACCCGGTCGTGGAAGGACCGTACGCCGTAGCTGCATTGTTCCGCGCGGAAACGCGGGCTTCGGCTGCCTGAATGTCGGCGGGGTAGACGGAGTCGGTTGCTACCGCGGGGTTGTAGCCGGCCTGTTCGAGCTGCTTCAATTGTGCCTTGACCTCGGCACGCGTGACCGGTTGCTCGGATTGCGCGAATGATGCCAGCGGGACTGCGAGGACGACGACCAGCGTCGTTGCCTTGATAAGCGATTTCATGATGCTTCCCTCCGAGAATATTTTTTTAGGCGCCGAGCAATCTTTGACACCCTGCACGGATTCTAGGAAGCGAGTGATCTAGGGGAAACCACTAAGACGGTAATTCAGTGTTGCGACAAACAGCAAGTCGGCGTGATGTAATATCTGAAGAATCGTTTTATACGCCCTTGCGTACGTCTACCCGATAGGCGGTCACTTGCCGATAAGTGCTGCCGGCGCGCACGATCACCTCGTCCTGCTCAGCCATATTGACCTGGTTCGGGAAGCCGCCTGCTTCAAGACATAAACCGGCGTGCGGTTGATATGCAATGCCGCCGCGTCCCGGATCGCCATTCAGCGAATTGCCGCTATAGAACTGTAAGCCGCGCTGATCGGTCAAGACGGTCAATTCGCGTCCGCTGCCGGGATCGTAAGCGCAGGCAACCTGGCGCATGGGCGGCGTGGCACCGTTCATGCCGGTGTCAGGCGTATCGCGCAACACGTAGCAATGATCGAAGCCGCCCGCCGTTGCCAACTGCGCGTGCGGCCAGTCCAATCGCGCACCGATCGGCGCACTGCGCCGGAAATCGAATGCGTTGCCTGCTACCTCGGCCAGCTTGCATGGAATCATGGTGGCGTCGACTTCAAAGAACCGGTCGGCGTCGATCGACAGCATATGGCCGCGAATATCCGCACCCGGCCGGCCTGTGAGATTGAAGTACGGATGGCTCGTCAGATTGAGCGGCGTCGCGGCGTCGGTGATCGCTTCATAGGCGATGGTCAGCGTGCCGTCGTCGTCGAGCGAGTAGCGCACTTGCGTGGTCACGTTGCCCGGAAAACCGGCGTCGCCTTCGGGTGACTCCAGCCGCATGAGCAGCGCACCGTTGTCTTCACTCGCTTCCCACAGCGCGCGATGAAATCCCGTCGTGCCGCCATGCAACAGGTTCGTGCCGTCGTTACGGTCGAGTGCGTATTCGATACCGTGTAGCGTGAAGCGGGCATCGGCAATGCGGTTTGCCCAGCGGCCTATCAGTGCGCCCATATAAGTAGTGGCCGCCACGTACTCGGCGGGCGTGTCGTGGCCGAGCAGGATATCGCCGAGCACGCCCGCGCGATCCGGTGCGTGCCACGACACCAGCGTCGCGCCCAGATCGCTAATGGCGACTTTCATGCCGTGTGCGTTGCGCAGCGTGAAGAGCCTGACGGAATCGCCGCCGCGCAATGTGCCCCACGGCTCGGAAGAAAGTTGTGCGATGCTCATCATGTCGTCGGTGGAATAAAAAGGTAAAGGCATGCTCAGCCCGGTGCCGGTGTCGAATTCACCCGCTCCTGGTATTCGCGCGGCGTACAACCGAGCTCACGGCGAAACACCGCATACATGTATTGCAGCGACGTGAAGCCGCAATGGATCGCCACTTCCGCGCTCGACGCATCGCGCTTGGCCAACAGTGCTTTCGCAACATCGAGTTTATGGCGAAGAATTTCCTGATGCACGGTGCACTGCCGCTCGCGCCTGAAGTACTCTTCGAGCGACGAGCGCGACACGCCCACATAATCGGCAACCTGTTCGGTGCGAATACCCTGGCATGCGTACTGCCGGATAAAGTGGCGAGCCCGCATCACATACGGGCTCGCAAGCGGTTGGTGCCTGGTCGATTCGAGCACGTTGATGCCGACCGGCGGCACGAGAATGCGCCGCCCCGGAAAGCGCGCACCGTGCAGCATCTGATGCAAAAGGTGAGCCGCGGTGCGGCCCATTTCTTCAGTGCCCTGAATTACCGAAGAAAGCGGAATTCGCGTCAGTGTGCGCGTTAGCGGATCGTTGTCGATGCCGATGATCGCGACTTCCTCCGGCACCGGAATGCCGGCAATCAGACACGCCTGGAGCAGATGCCTGGCACGCGCATCGGTCACGGCAATGATGCCGACCGGCTTCGGTAAGTCACGCAGCCATGCGGTGAGTTGCTCGGTCGCCTGGTTCCATGACGGCGCGCTGGTCGAGAGGCCGCGATATATCTCGCCGTCTATCTGTGCTGCACTGCGACCATCCGCACGGCGTAAATGGGCAAACGCGAGTTCGCGCTGTTGCGCCCAGCGGTTTTCCTGCGCCTGCGGCAGGCTATACAACGCGAAATGCTCGAGACCCGCGCCGATCAGATGCGTATACGCAAGCGAGACGAGCTTGCTGTTGTCGGTGGCGATATAGGGCAAATCCGGAGGATAGTGCGCCGGATCTTCGAACGACGAACCCACGGCGACCACGGGCAGCGGACAATCGCGCAGCGCTTCGCCCACGGCGGGATCGTCGAAATCCGCAATGATGCCGTCGCCGTCGAAGCGTTCAATGCCCGTCAGCCGGCAGCGAAAGTCTTCTTCCAGAAAGAGGTCCCACGCCACGCGCGTGGACAGCAGGTAATTGCCGATACCGGTGATGATCTCGCGGTCGTAGACCTTGTTCGCGTTGAACAGCAACGCGATCCGGTGGCTGGTTTGCGGTGTTTGCGGACGGGTCATGGCAGTGGGCAAGGCACGCGTTTCACGCGGCACCGGTTTTAAGCGTCCGGTTATTCTAGGCCCCGAATCACGCGCCGGTGCGAAACAAAATGGAAGGCGGTAAGAAACATCAAGCACGCTGCGCAATTTCGCAATTGCCGACGCATCTTGCAAGCGGCAGCATGGCGTCACCTTGTCGACCGGCGCGACGACGTCGCACGGGTTGCGGTGCAACATAACTGGAGACGCAGATGTCCTATTTCGAACACATTCCCGAGATCCGCTACGAAGGCCCGCAATCGGATAACCCGCTTGCATACCGCCACTACGATAAAAGTAAAAAGGTACTCGGAAAAACCCTCGAAGAACATCTGCGCATTGCGGTGTGCTATTGGCATACATTCGTCTGGCCGGGCGTGGATATTTTCGGGCAGGGAACGTTTCGGCGTCCCTGGCAGCAAGCCGGCGATGCAATGGAGCGGACACAGCAGAAGGCGGACTCCGCATTCGAGTTCTTCTCGAAGCTCGGTACGCCATATTACACGTTCCACGATACTGACGTCTCGCCGGAAGGTTCGAGCCTGAAGGAGTACAGCGAAAACTTCCTGCGCATTACGGACTATCTGGCACGCAAGCAGGAGGACACCGGCATCAAGCTGCTGTGGGGCACGGCCAATCTGTTTTCGCATCCCCGTTACGCGGCCGGCGCGGCCACCAGCCCCGATCCGGAAGTGTTCGCGTTTGCGGCGACGCAGGTGCGCCACGCACTCGATGCGACCCAACGGCTAGGCGGCGACAACTACGTATTGTGGGGCGGCCGCGAAGGTTACGACACGTTGCTCAATACCGACCTCGTGCGTGAACGCGATCAACTTGCCCGTTTTCTGCATATGGTCGTGGACCATGCGCACAAGATCGGCTTTAAAGGCTCGCTGCTGATCGAACCCAAGCCGCAGGAACCGACCAAGCATCAATACGATTACGATGTCGCAACCGTACATGGCTTCCTGCTGCAACACGGGCTGGAGAAAGAGATTCGGGTAAACATCGAGGCCAATCATGCGACGCTCGCGGGCCACTCGTTTCATCACGAGATTGCCACGGCCTACGCACTGGGTATTTTCGGCAGCGTCGACGCAAATCGCGGCGACCCTCAAAACGGCTGGGATACCGACCAGTTCCCAAATAGTGTGGAAGAGCTGACGCTCGCCTTCTACGAAATTCTCAAACACGGTGGCTTTACTACGGGCGGCATGAACTTCGACTCGAAAGTGCGGCGCCAAAGTGTCGATCCGGAAGATCTGTTCTATGGCCACATCGGCGCAATCGATAACCTCGCGCTCGCCGTTGAGCGCGCAGCGGTGCTGATCGAAAACGACCGTCTCGATCAATTCAAGCGCCAACGCTATGCGGGTTGGGACGCCGACTTTGGGCGCAAGATCCTGTCCGGCGACTATTCGCTCTCCACGCTGGCAACGGATGCACTCTCGCGCGGTCTGAACCCGCAGCACGCAAGCGGTCACCAGGAGCTCATGGAAAACATCGTGAATCAGGCTATTTACAGCGGACGCTGAAGCGTATCGCAGGAAGCAGTGCATGAGAAAGTAGCAGCACCACATAAAAATCGCGCGGCCACGTCGACCGCGCGAAACAGGAAGCTTTGGGTTGTCGCTTGTCCGGTCCTGCGGCTCGCAGCGCAGGCCGCCCATCCGGTATTCCGGCTATCAGAAGAAGGAGACAGACATGAAATTCGCAACGCGTCGTAGTGTGTTGAGTTCGCTCGTATGTGGAGCGGTGCTCGCCAGCCTCTCGCTTGCCGCGCCGCTCGCGCATGCAAGCAAGGATCATCCGGAAATTGGCTTCTGTATCGACGATCTGCGCGTGGAGCGCTGGTCGCGCGATCGCGACTACTTCGTCGCCGCGGCAGAGAAGCTCGGCGCGAAAGTATCGGTGCAATCCGCCGACGCGAGCGAAGAGCGGCAGATCTCGCAGATCGAAAACCTGATCTCGCGCGGCGTGGACGTCATCGTGATCGTGCCGTTCAATTCGAAGACACTCGGCAATGTGGTGGCCGAAGCGAAGAAAGCGGGCATCAAGGTGGTCTCGTATGACCGCCTGATTCTCGACGCCGATGTCGACGCCTATATCTCGTTCGATAACGAGAAAGTGGGCGAATTGCAGGCACAAGGCGTCTACAACGCGCAACCCAAGGGCAACTACTTCCTGCTCGGCGGCGCGCCAACCGACAACAACGCCAAGATGCTGCGTGAAGGCCAGCTTAAAATCCTGAAGCCCGCGATGGACAAGGGCGACATCAAAGTGGTCGGTCAGCAGTGGGTGCCGGAATGGAGCGCATCCACGGCGCTGCGCATTGTCGAAGATGCGCTCACGGCGAACAACAACAAGATCGACGCGATCGTCGCCTCTAACGACGGCACAGCGGGCGGCGCTATCCAGGCGCTCGCAGCGCAGCACCTGGCTGGCAAGGTGCCGGTATCGGGCCAGGACGCCGACCTCGCGGCGGTCAAGCGTGTGATTGCCGGCACGCAGACCATGACCGTCTACAAGCCGCTGAAACTGATTGCCGGCGAAGCGGCCAAGCTTTCCGTGGCACTTGCGAAGGGCCAGAAGCCAGCCTATAACGCGCAATACGACAACGGCAAGAAGAAAGTCGACACGGTGCTCCTGCAACCCACGTTGCTTACCAAGAGCAATGTCGACGTAGTCGTCAAGGACGGCTTCTATACCCAGGCCCAGCTCGCGAGCCAATGAGCGTAACGTATGCGCGGCGTACGTCGATGCGCGTCATGCGTATCGGCGCTGCCGCGCGCCTTGCAGCGAGGCATAGCGAATGACGCAACCTCTCATGACGATGCGCGGCATCGTCAAGGCGTTTTCCGGCGTGAAGGCGCTCGACGGCATCGACCTCACGATCGCACCGGGCGAGTGCGTGGGTTTGTGCGGCGAGAACGGCGCGGGTAAATCCACGCTGATGAAAGTGCTCTCCGGCGTGTATCCGTGGGGCACCTGGGACGGCGAGATCATCTGGGAAGGCGCGCCGTTGAAAGCCGTCAGTGTGCGCGACACCGAACGCGCCGGCATCATCATCATTCACCAGGAGTTGATGCTGGTGCCGGAATTGTCGGTGGCGGAGAACATCTTTCTCGGCAATGAAATCACGCTGCCCGGCGGCCGCATGAATTACGCCGCGATGTATCAGCGCGCCGATGAACTGCTGCGCGAACTCGGCATTAGCGGAATCAATGCCGCGCAGCCGGTGATGAACTACGGCGGCGGCCATCAGCAGCTGATCGAGATTGCCAAGGCGCTGAACAAGCGCGCGAAGCTGCTGATTCTCGATGAACCGTCTTCTTCGTTGACGGCATCCGAGATCAGCATTCTGCTCGACATCGTGCGCGATCTGAAGCGGCGCGGCGTGGCTTGCGTGTATATCTCGCACAAGCTCGACGAAGTAGCCGCCGTGTGCGACACCATCAGCGTGATTCGCGACGGCCGTCATGTCGCGACCGAGCCAATGCGCGCGCTCACGACCGACCGCATCATTTCGCTGATGGTGGGCCGCGAGATCAAGAACCTGTTTCCGCGCGAGCCGCATCCAATCGGCGACGTGATCTTCGAAGCGCGGCACGTCACCTGTTTCGATGTGACCAATCCGCGTCGCAAGCGTGTGAACGATGTGTCGTTCGCACTGCGGCGCGGCGAGATTCTCGGCGTGGCTGGCCTGGTCGGCGCGGGGCGCACGGAGTTGATGCAGGCGATCTTCGGTGCGTATCCGGGTGTGAGCGAGGCGACCGTGGTGATGGAGGGTAAGCCGCTCAAGATTCGCGCACCCGTGGACGCGATTCGCGCCGGTATCGGCATGGTGCCGGAAGATCGCAAACGCCACGGCATCGTGCCGGGGCTGAGCGTCGGCCACAACATCACGCTGGCCGTGTTGGGGCGCTTTGCATCGGCTGGCCGGATCGATTCCGCGGCCGAACTCGATACGATTCACACGGAGATGAAGCGACTCTCGGTGCGCGCCGCGCATCCCATGTTATCGATTGCGAGTCTGTCGGGCGGCAATCAGCAGAAGGCCGTGCTGACACGCATGCTACTGACCAATCCGAAAGTGCTGATTCTCGACGAACCCACGCGCGGCGTGGACGTCGGTGCGAAATACGAAATCTACAAACTGATTTTTCAGCTGGCGCAGCGCGGCATGTCGATCGTGATGGTGTCCTCCGAATTGCCCGAAGTGCTCGGCATTAGCGATCGCGTGCTGGTGATCGGCGAAGGCGAGTTGCGAGGCGATTTCGTCAACGACGGCCTGACGCAGGAGGACATTCTTAGTGCCGCGATCCGTCCCGTGCAGCGATCCCCGAACCCAACCGTAGCGAGTGCCGCATGACGCCCGACGTTACTTCACAACGCGCCGAAGAAACCCTGCCGCGAGGCGCATTCGGCGGTCCGCAGCGCCTTCAGCAACTGTTCGCGCGTTACAAGATTCTCGCGCTGCTGATCGCGGTGACCGCGATCTGGATTTTCTTTTCGGTGCTGACGCACGGCGCGTTCGTTACGCCGCGCAATCTGTCGAACCTGCTGCGGCAGATGTCGATTACCGGCATGCTCGCATGCGGCATGGTGTTCGTGATCATTGCCGGCGAGATCGATCTGTCGGTCGGGTCGCTGCTCGGTTTGCTCGGCGGCGTGGCGGCGATACTCGACGTCAACCGGCACTGGCCGCTCGCCGTCACGTTACCCGTGGTGATGTTGCTCGGCGTGCTGATCGGCATGTTCAACGGATGGTGGTCGACTTACCGGCGCGTGCCGTCGTTCATTGTCGGGCTCGGCGGCATGCTGGCGTATCGCGGCATTCTGCTCGGCGTGACAGGCGGCTCGACGATTGCGCCGGTGTCGGACGGCTTCGTGTTCGTCGGGCAAGGGTATCTGCCGAGGCTCGCGGGCGATACGCTTGCCGTGGTGCTGTTTCTGCTGCTGGCATTTCTGACGATACGGCAGCGGCGCAACCGCGAGCGTTATCAGTTGCGTGTGGTGCCGTTCTGGCAGGACGTCGTGAAGGTGGTGGGCGCGGGTGTGATTCTCGCGGGCTTTGTCGCTACGCTCGACCGTTACGGCGGTATTCCGGTGCCGGTTCTGTTACTGCTCGCGTTGCTGGGTATCTTTACGTGGATCGCCACGCAGGCGGTGTTCGGGCGACGCATCTATGCGGTCGGTTCGAACCTCGAAGCGACGCGGCTCTCGGGCGTCAACACCAACCGCGTGAAACTGGCGATTTTCGCGCTGATGGGGCTGATGTGCGCGTTCGGCGGCATCGTCAATACGGCGCGGCTTGCTGCGGGGTCGCCTTCGGCCGGATCGATGGGCGAGCTCGATGCGATTGCGGCTTGCTTTATCGGTGGGACGTCGATGCGCGGTGGTTCCGGCACGGTCTACGGTGCGCTGATCGGGGCACTGGTCATGGCGAGTCTAGATAACGGCATGTCGATGCTCGATGTCGATGCTTACTGGCAGATGATCGTGAAGGGCAGCATTCTCGTGCTGGCCGTGTGGATCGATGTGGTGTCGGGGTCGAACCGGCGGTGAAGTGGAAGAAGGGAGAGGCGCGGCGGCTATATCGATCCGGTACGGCACCAATCCGTCAGAGCCTCCCTCATTTCTTCGACAACGGTGTTCCACTCTCCGAGTTCGCGCTGGCGGAATAGCCGCATTGATGGATACCAGGGGCTATCTGTTCTGCCGGTCAGCCAGCGCAACTCCGAATACGCGGGCAAGAGTACCCAGACAGGAAGGTTCGCCGCGCCGGCAAGATGTGCGACGGCCGTATCAACGGTGATGAGCAGGTCGAGCGTTTCAAGTATGGCGAGCGTATCGGCGAAGTCTTCGATGACTGGTCCGAGCGTGTGCAAATCGAACTTGCCCGCCAGATGTTCGCTGTCGCGTTCATGCTCGCCTTTCTGTAATGAAAACCATGTCGTCCCCGGATGCTCCAATAGAGGTTTCAGCGCTTCTATACTAATCGACCGGAATCGATCCAGAGCAGTGTGGGCGCCGCCTGCCCACACTACGCCGATTCTCGCGGTTTTCTTATACGCAGTTGACGGTGAAGCTGCATCGATCCTTGACCGCCATTGGTCAATATGAAGCGGCGATGCCGAGATGTATGGCATGGCAACAGGGAGCATTGGCAGGTCGAGCTTCATATGCTCCGGCATCCTTAGCATATGGCTCCAATAGTCGTAAGGACCGGCCGGTAATTTTGTAAAAACCGATCGTACGCCGGTCATGCTGGCCGCAATTCTGGCGACAGGTTGGCTGACCAGTACATCGACAACTGCGCCTTGCTGATGCAGCCACTCGGCAAACCGGATGAACTGGATTTCGTCACCACGTCCTTGCTCGCCGACGAGCAGGAAACTAGACCCGGAAACCGGTTCGCCGTTCCACACCGGAAAATCTGGAAAAACCAACGTGGCATGCGCGAGCGGCATGGCGTAAGTCATATTGCGACGTGCCCATCCGCTCTTGAAGTCGCCCTGACTCAGTTCGAGGCATGCAAGCTGACACTGCATGACTGGATCGTCGGGCGCGAGCTGTACCGCTTCGCTGCTGTAGACCAACGCTTCTGCAACTCTGCCGCGTACGCTCAGGGCATGGGCGGCATAGTGGTGCAGCGCGACGCGTTGCGGATCCATCCTGATTGCCTGGCGGGCGACATTCAGCATGTTGGCGAAGCTGTCCACTCTGTATAGCGCGAGACACAGCGCCTGCAATGCTTCAGGATTGTCCGCTTCCCGTTTGCTGATCTGTGCGACCGCTTCGTTTACCCGCACCGTTCGATTGGCTTTGGCTAGCGCATGGATCAGATCGAACCCGTCTTGCAGGGAAGATGAGTCGAGCGCCCAGGCAGATAGCCAATAATCGGCGGCGTCATCGGTTTCCCCGAGTTCGGCACTCAAACGCGCGATGGCACGTATCGCATGATGAAGGTCCGGCTCTATGGAGAGAGCCTTTTTGTATTGCACTTTCGCATCAGCAAGGCGGCCGCTCAGTCGCAGGCAATCCGCGAGATTGCGATGCAACGTCGCGGTGCTTCCAGAGAGGCCGAGCGCACGACGGTAGAAGGCTTCCGAACGTATGTATTCGCCCTTCATCGCGGCAATCAGGCCCGCGTGTTCCCACAGATCGGCACGTGCCGGATCGGCGTTTAGAGCACGCTCCAGATAAGTATCTGCTTCGGCGATTTTTTTCAGGTGCACGCACACCAGTCCCATACGATGCAGGGCATGGACGTTGAGCGGGCTTAGGGCCAATGCGCGTTGATAGCCGCTTTCCGCATCCCTCATGCGTAAGGCGGAATAGTCGGCGTCCGCGCGAGCAATCAGGGCGTCGATGTCGACGACGTAGGAATGATGGGCGGTGGCGTCAGGCATTTTCAAAGATAACCAGCTTCGCTTATGCGTGAAGTTGTGCATCTGCGCGGCGTAAGAGCGATGCAGATGCATTTCGCCAACACAAGCCTCAAGGTGTATAGGTGGCGTAAAGCACGCCGTCGTTGAGATTTGTATTTGGGCTCACTGTGACGTAATAAGTGCCTGCTGCCGGGCTTGACATGATGCATTGGGCGCCACTGCCTGAAGCGAATGCTCTCACGCAAGGCGCGTTTACCGTAGTGGGCGAACCGGCCCTGAGATACATCGTTCCCGATTCAAGACTGGATCTGTTCGAGAGAGCTACTCTCAGGATCCGCGCGCCAGCGGGGACGTCCAGCTTGAAAAATTTCATGACATTTGCTTTCGCAGCGATCGTGATGTTGACGTCGAAACTCAAATCAGTTGATTCAGGGGCGACTACGGTAAAGGGGCGGGTTACCCTGCTAACTGCTCCCGTGCTGTCGGTCGTCGTCAATGTGATGTTGTAAATGCCCGGATGTTCGTAGTCGTAGGTCGGGTTCACTGATTGCGTGTTTACCACTTCAACCGAGTTACTCGACCCGAAGTTCCACGCCCATGACTTGATCGATGCAAAACCTCTCGCGGTCGACAGGTCTGCGCAAGTAACCAGCATCCCGGCCACAGCCTGCGAACATTTGAAATCTGCCGTTGCTGGAATCTGGCCGGCCTTCGCCGCCGCAACTGTCGCCGTTGCATCGAGAATGCCTGAACCCAGAGGATGATCCGGCTGTTTCGGGAATGGTTGGGCGTGCTGCGTGATTAGTGTGCGCGTCTCTGCAATGCTTAGTGGCTTTGGTGCGACTGACTGTATGAGAGCAGCGACGCCGCTAACCATCGGCGCGGCCATGGAAGTGCCGCTGAAAGCGGCATAACTTTCGCTGCCCACCGCCGAAGTTCCATCGTTATAGGTCGATAAGATGTCGGTTCCAGGAGCGGAAATGTCGACCGTCGGCCCGTAGTTGGACAGGTAGCCTCGCGAACCGTCGCGTTGCGTGTTACCGACAGCGATAACGCCATGACAGTTGGCAGGTTAGGTGTTCGATGCGTCATCGTTATCGTTCATGGCGGCTACTACAACCGTAGCGCCCAAACCGTTCACAGTGTCTATGGCATCCTGATACGTCTGCGAACATTGGCCAGACGAGCCGAGGCTCGCGTTGATGACCTTTGCAGGACGAGGGTTGATGGGAAAGCCCGGAACAGATCCGCCCGCGGCCCACACCATAGCTTCCACGACGCTGGACATTGTGCCGAAGTTACAGGCACTCAGCGCGCGGACTGAAAGCACTTTCGCCGACGGTGCGACGCCTGCGACGCCGAGGCCATTGTTTGCCACCGCGCTCAAAATACCGGCAACGTGAGTGCCATGCCAGGTTACCTGGCAGTTCGGATTTTCGATTGTGCGGCCAGGGTTTGTGCCATCACCCGGCCCTGGAAGAAATGTAAAATCCGATCCACCGGGAGCTATGTTCGCATTCAGGTCGCTATGGCTTGTTACGCCATTGTCCACGAGCGCGATAGTCACGCCCGCGCCGGTTCCGGTGTTCCAAGCATTCGCCACGCGGATACCCGCGTAGGGTTGCCCAAGGTCAAGATTTGAAAGAAGACCCCATTGATCGTTAAAGTACGGATCATTGGGTACAGCGCCACCTGAAACTGTAATGTCGGGCTCAACATATTGCACGTTCGGATCGGCTGCGATGGCGCGCATGAATGCTTTCGCTTGCGTGCTGGACAGTTTGCGCTCAGTCGTCACCACATCCGCGCCGATGCCCATCCGACGCAAATGATGCGCTCTTGCTGGGAAAGTGCTTGCAAGCTTGTCAAGTCTTGACTGCACCGCCGAGGAAGAACCGCGTTCAGCAGAGCCAGTTTTGTATTTAATGATGAAACGGTCCGTCTGAGAGTCCGATGTAATGCCAGTTGTATTCATCTTCAACGACATTGCGAGCGGAACCGTACTGGAAGCTGCGGCGCCCGCTGCAGCGGCCACTTCATCCGCATCCCGGGCCGTCGGTGCGGATTGGGAGGCGGTGTCGCTCGCGCCATTCCCACTACACGCCGCCAAAGCCAGCGCTAGCGTGACGTTTGCAACGCTGGCAGCGAAGCGGCCTATTGATATCCTTGACCGGATCGAATCCGCTCGGATAACTGCGTGTTGAAGGCCGACCTTTCCGGTTTCCGCTCTCTCTTTTTTCAATTTTTATATCTCCCAGATCTCTCGTGATCGCTCGTGCTTACGTTTGGAAAACGCACGAACACCGATACCCATTCGTAATACGAAGGTATTCGTTTGTAAAAATGAGAGGCGCTGGAAAGCGCTGCTTTATGTGAGCGAAAATCTACCTTCGATGTCAGGAATGGCGACGCGCCAATTGCGACATCTCCTGCCGTGCCAACAAACCGTCCCTGGCAAGCCGTCCCCACCGCATTTAATGAAACACCCCGCGACTTCCCCCCATTC
>NZ_JAMWXW010000053.1:0-36176 GCF_031570135.1 Paraburkholderia sp. USG1
AGACACTCTGGCAATAGTGTGGTCTGACTGCGTTGCGCACCCTCGACAAATCGCCCCATCTGCGCCTCTCGTTCAGCAGGTTGATTCAGTCTAGGTGATCACACGCGTTTTTACACGGCCTCGGCCGTTCGGCGCCCTCGGATCATTCATCGCCCCACACAGCGGTTGCTGCGCCGCACGAGCAGAAACCAACCATAAGAATCCGAATTCCCGATTGAAGGTGCGTGCAAGACGCAAATCCGCCGCGACGCAATCGTGCACGTGGAGATCTTCACCGCACACGCCCGTCGGGTAGAGGCAAGCCACGAGCAGGCACAGGTGATGACTGCACGATCGACGTTGTCGTCTGCCCGTACGCGAGAAAACGGTCGAGCAGTTCGTCCAGCCGCTCCAGCTTTGCCAGATGCGCCTTCAGAATGAAGCAGTCTTCGCCCGTGATGCGATGACACTCGCTCACCTGCGGCAGGGCTTGGGCGAGTTCGATGATCCTGCCCAGTTGCCCCGACATCGGCCTGATCCGGATGAACACCGTGACCGGCAGCCCAAGCGCCTCTGGATCGAGTTCGACGACGAACCGGCGTATCACGCCGCGCTCTTCGAGCCTCACCAGGCGTTCACGGACGGTCGGTGCGGATACGTGGAGCCGGCGCGCGAGCTCCGAAACCGACATCCGCGGATCGGCAAGCAGGAGCTTCAGCAACTCGACGTTGCGCGCGTCGGTCAGGAGCTGGGAAAGCATATCGCGCTTTTCTCCTTCGATTTGAAGGCAGATCCTATCGCCATCTTTCAATGTGGTATGGACTGGTGTCGCATCGCATGCGAACCTGCACGCATGAACGATATCAGAGCCGACCCGCCGCGCAATCTGTCGCGTTTCGTTCCACCCCAGCTTTTTTTCGTGGCGAGTGCGATCTTTCACTACCTGGGACCGGCCGGCGCAGTTCTGCTGTTCACCCATATCGCGCCAGCCGGCGTGGCCTGGCTGCGCATCGTCAGCGCAGCCATCGTGTTCGCCGCGTGGCGCCGACCCTGGCGCATCATCCCGCGCATCGGCGCGCCGGAACGCCTCGTGGTAGTGTCGCTCGGCGTCGTCCTGGCGACCATGAACATCGTGTTCTATCTGGCGCTCGCGCGTCTACCGCTCGGTACGGTCGCCGCAATCGAATTTCTCGGTCCGGTGGGCGTCGCTGCCTGGGGAACCCGCACTTCGCGTAACGTCCTGGCGCTTACGCTCGCGCTGGCTGGCGTAGCATTGCTGACGCGGGTACACATTGTCAGCGATCTGCCTGGCTATGCGTTCGCGTTCGCAAACTGTGCGCTTTTCGTGTTGTACGTCGTCCTCGGACACCGGATCGCATCGAGCAGAACGGCCAGCGGCATCGACCTGCTCGCGCTGGCGATGAGCGTGGCGGCCGTGGTCGCGCTGCCGGTGGGATTCGATGACGCGGCTCCTGCCTTTGCGTCCATTACACTGCTCGGTGCCGCCGTTGCCGTGGGCGTGTGCTCGTCGGTCGTTCCCTATGTCTGCGATCAGCTCGCCATGGCGCGACTTCCGTGCGCAAGCTTCGCGTTGATGCTCTCGCTCTTGCCGGCGACCGCTGCTCTCATCGGCGTTGTCGTGTTGCACCAGCTTCCGACGCCATCGGAGACGGCGGGAATTGCAATCGTCATTGCCGGTGTGGCGTTGCATCGGACACGCGAGGCTGCCTGAACGCGAGGCCTCGCCCCGGACGTGATCTGGCCAGTCACGCCAGTCGCAGGCTTTGCCGCCGGATCGGGTCACAGCGTTGCGAGAAGGGTCATGGCCGTTGTCCGGAACACTGCAAACGCTTCCGCAAATGTCGGCTTGGTGGATCCGTAGATCAGCGGCACCAGCACGTCGTCATATTCCTGGCGTGTCTGCTCTTCGGCTTCCGCAGCCGTTAATGCCGCCGTCATGCATTGCTTCGGATCTTCGACGAACCCCTTGTGAACCGGAAATTCCGCACGGTCGAAATCGACCAGATCCCTGAAATGAAGTGCAGCACGCTCAACCAGCGACGGGTCGGATTGGACAATGCAATAGGTATCGTAGATGTGACGAACCAGGGCACTGTCCCATTTATCCCGTAGACCGGCGCGATGCTCGGCATGCCGGCGCAGGAAGGACAACACCTTTTCGGCCAGGGTCTCCTCGATTGCGATACAGGTCATCGCGAAGACGTCCCCCTGCCGTCCAGCGAGCTGGTCGGCCAGATACCCGATTGTTTTTTGCCTCGTCTCAAAGCGCGGGGAACGTACCGTGAACTCGAGACTCAGATGCGGCCGCAAGCTGCCGTGAGCAGCGTACCGAGTTTCGTAAAGCCAGCCTGATGCGAAGTAGCGGTTTTCGTTCAAAGCGCGCTTCTCGTCCTCTACGATGACGAAACCCAATGCGCCCATCGAGTCAATGACGGCTTCCTTCAGTTTGCCAAGGTGGATTCTCTGGGCACTTTTCGACAGCCCATGCCCTTCATCCAGCACCACCTTCAGGTCCACATCTTCGGACATGCGCTCAATCAGGCCATACGCCTTCGACAGACTCGTTCCGCCACAGAACACGAACTGCACGTGCGGATGCTGCAGCCTGGACAGGGCATGCAACGCATCGGTAACGTGAACGTCCTTCTCAAGGACAGCCGCAGAGAGGTTTCCGGCCTGCCCCTCTGCCACAAGCGCGTCAATGAGCTCCTTCTGCGCGCCCGGGATTGTTTTCATACTGTACGGTTTTCTTTCCAAAACCCAGTTTCCGGACAATGCGGCGATTGCCCGTATTGATCACGCCACCAGCCGGCACCTGGGTCGTCTTGCCGGAGTTGTACCGTTGCGCCTGCCTCGAAGGATAAATCTTCACTCCCATCCTGGTGAGCGCCTGCTCGGCAAGGATCTCCACGGGCTGAACCGGGATGGGCATGCCCGACAGGGCGCTTCGCTTTGCTTTTGCGTATACCCCGACGCCAAGCTTCACGATCACGCCGTCATCCACGAGTTTGCGCAGCGCGCGGCCAACCTGCGCTTCGCTCCCGAAACGCGCAAAGTCCGTCCGCAGGAACACATCCGTTGCCTGTCTGGCAATTGATATCTTCAGCTTGTTTTCCAGGTACACGACTAGCTCCAATCACCAAGTCTGCCAAATTTCCATGCCAAATATATGATTAAAATGGAAAATGTCAAGCAAACACCGATCATTGAATAGTATACCATCGCGCTATGCCCAGGTTCCTTTACGCTGCGGCTGCCGGGACTCAGCCGCTCTGCGAGAACCCAACTAGGCCCGCGAGATCAGACCCGACATTCAACCCCAATAAAACATACGGTACACCGGGCGCCCCATCCTCCGCCCAGAATTTCTGCCTGTACACGTTCCGTTTACGTCAGGAACGATTGGACAGCTTTCTCCACACGGGCGGTGACATCCTCCAGCCGAATCGCAGCAGGGCCTGCGCTTTGTCCGCGCCAGATGACTGGACGACCCCGGATCGGCAAGATCATCAGGCTGGACGAGCCACGATTTTGAGCGCCGATATCCTCAGCCCGCCCCCTGGCTGGCCTGCGCCTGGAGGCCAGCAAGCTGCGCAAGCGCATCGGCGGCGCGCTCAACCGGCACAAAGATGTGATCGTGAAATACCGCGGCAACGACATTGCAACTGATGCTGGCCCGGGTCAGCGCCCCGGCCACCGCAGCAGTCAGTCCGACCGCCTGCAGATCAGAGTGCACGGTCAACGTGATCCAGGCCGCCCGGAAGAGCACGGGCAGTCCTTCGCGCAGCGCCGTCGGCTCATCGATGATGACGGTTAACCCCTCGCGCTCCCGGAACGTGGCCACGGGAGCCAGGTGCGAAATCCCGGTATCGGGCTCGATGGTGGAGAAGACCCAGGTCCCATCGTTCAGTTCGGGCTGCATGGACGCAAGCAACTGCTCAAGGTTCGAAACTGGTTGGCTCACTGTGCTCCCTGGGTAAGAAGAGGGGAAATCGGGCGGTTGTACCGGCTCGCGTCGTTGCCAGCCGTACCCAACCTCATATATGGAACTATTGTGACCGAATCCAGTGAACAAATGATGTTGCGAAAGTCCAGCCCCGGCGGACCGCAAGCCAGTTGTGCCCGGGAGCGCCTGCCAGAGACGACATCGGATATCCGAAACATTGAACGGCAAAGGGCCTCGGGCCAGCGCTTCAGTCCATCGAAATGCCAGCACGACCACCCGTGGTTGCCAGGTCGCGGCAAGGCACCCGAACCAGTCACGAACATAACGTATTACACATATTTTTAGTTTTCAAGTCCTTCTTTGCTTTCAGCCGTCACCGCACACTTGGCGCATTTGAGGGCGGGAGCAGCGGTGACAAGGCAGCAAGACGAGCAGGAACATCTCATCAGGGCGATAGGCAAGGCCATCGCCCGCCGGCGCAAGGCGCTCGGTCTGACCCAGGAACAATTGTCTGAAGCCGCCGGCCTTGCCCAGGCGTCGCTCTCGCACATCGAGCGCGGCGTCACCTCACCCAGCATCGAGCGCCTGGCACAACTCGCCGGCATTCTTGAATGCCGTCTCTCGGACTTTCTCGGGGAAGCCGGCACGGGTCCCGCTGATCGGGCCGTGCGCATCCATCAGAAGCTCTCCGGACTCAGTCCGATACAGCAGGATGCACTGGAACGGCTGATGGATGAAGCCATCGTTCTTGCAATAAATGGGCGCCCTGCGCTCAAACGTCGCTCGCGCAAGCAGCATCCCTGACTCCTTCGCCAGCCGTCTGCGTTGTCCCGGGTTCTGTTTTTAACGTCAGTCACACCCCTTCACCAGTTAGCGGGTACGCAATCCCACGTGACAACTCTAGGGCCGCGGCTCCTATCCGCAAACACCATAAGGAAGTCAGCAGACAACAACCTGGACCTCCGCCGGTCCAGGAGAGCGGCTGGGCTCACCTCCCCTTATTGCACCCGTCTCCTGCGCAGGATTTTGACGAACCTCCATGACGTCGTGATCCATCGTGAGATCAACTCTCGTCTGGTGATATTGGTAAGAACTACGAAGAAAATGCAGGGTAAAAGATCTTGATTTTTCGATCTCTCCGGCTATGATTTGCGATTGAAGTCGCCTGCTGGAGCGTATCCAGTACCGTTTGCCGTACCGTCGCTCGTGCGACACCTTTTGCGGTTACGCTTCGTCCCGCTGTCTGGACCACCGCAGGTCTCACTGACCGGAAGCTTCCTCTCTTGCCTGTCTGGGGAATCACCATTCCCCGACACGGGCACTGGCGATTCCCCTTTTTTCGTTCTGGAGAATCGCCATGAATCAGCCTGTCGAACCCCGCAAGTATTTTGATCTTCACCTTCGTGGCCTCGGGTATCTTTCCCGTGTCCGCGACGTTACGGCCAAAAGCAATGGCCGCAGCAAGGCCAAACCCTTCCTCGCATGCGCCATTTCGGCATTTCATGGCGACCCCAACGTCGAAAATGGCATCGTCTACCTGCCCCTCGATCTGATCGTCTCGGGTGAAAAGGCAAAGGAGGCAGTCCGGTCGGTCATGGACGACGCCAACGATCCGGACACAAAAGTCCTCGTCGCTTTCCGCTCTGGCGACCACTACATCCGGACGTTCGAGCGGACCGGCAACCGCGCGGGTGAAACCGGCGCGGTTCTCAAGGGCCGTCTGCTCAAGCTCTTCTGGATCAAGGTCGATGGCGAGGAGGTATATCGCGACGAAGGCGAAGACACCGAAGCCGACGCCGATGCCTCACCTGAAACCGTCAACCGCGAACCGGCAACATCGGAACAACCCGAAGAGCGCGGCGTTTCCGGGACCGAAGCGCCGGAAAACCGTCATGAGACCGTCCAGTCCAGTGAAGACATTTCGGAAACCGGACATGGTGCACCGCGTACGAACCGCTACCCGCCACTGCGTCGTAATAGCAGCGGAACCGTCCGCCGGCCCGCAGCCAGCGACCGGTAAACGGCCATCGTCCCCTCATCGTCGCTATTCCCCGCTTCGCGCGGGGACTCCGCTCTCACGCCCGGCCATCGCGCCGGCTTTCCACAGCGATGACCCGATCGCTGCGGAAAACCGGTGTCGATTCCGCCCATCATCAGCTGGGTCCACGGCGGCCCTGTTGCGCCGTGCCGTTTGCGACGGACCGATTGTCCTGAGCGCGGACATGGGCCTGGCAGTTCACCCACTGCCAGGCGTTATGCGTGATTCGCCTGATGGCCAATGACGCATGAGTCTTTCACTGCCAGCCTGCCAGTTGCAGGCTCGACCATCGCCACGTCACGGCGATAGCCCACAGCTGCTTCCGGTGCCTTCGTCTGCACGGCTGTCCCGGTGCCATCAAGGTACCCGGTCCGGAATCACTTTCTTCCCCGTTGGGGCGTTCGCGCGCCCGACGGGCCCGGATGCCCCTTTTTTCTTCAAGGAGCATCCGATGTCCATCCTGCAACCTGTAGTTCCACATCCGGCACGGACATACCTGGTCGCCCACAGCCTCTGCGCAGGAGCATGACCATGGGTATGGACGTCATTGGCCGCTCACCCGTTTCCGAAACGGGTCGATATTTCCGCAACAACGTCTGGTGGTGGCACCCGCTCTGGCAATACTGCGGGCTGATCGCACCCGACATCATCGCCAAGGGCAATCCGGGTCACTCCAACGATGGCTGGGGGCTCGGCCACCGGGCTTCCGTCGCACTGGCCGCACGCCTCGATTCCGCGATCAGGGAGGGACACACGGCAGCCTACGAACAGGCCCGCCAGGAATACCTCGCCTCCCTGCCGCTAACGCCGTGTGACATCTGCGGCGCAACGGGCAAGCGGGCAACGCCGCCCGCCATTGGTCCGGGCGAACTGCCCTGCAACGGTTGCAGCGGCACGGGAAGCCAGCCCAACTTCGAAACGAACTATCCGTTCAGCGTGGAGAACGTACGCGAGTTCGCGGCGTTCCTGCATGACTGCGGAGGTTTCCGCATCTGCTAGGCACACCACCTGGCTGACACACTCACCTTCGCGGGAACCTTCCCGCGGAAGGCTCCCGCTATTTACCGGGAGTTTCTCATGGACCTCAATCCCTCTCTTGCCCAGCTCTCGACAGTCCTGCGAGTTACCGGCGCAGTATCCGCCACTGCGGAATATGCCGGCTACGGTGACTCGGGAGACCATTTCGAAATCGCGATCCAGTGCCCAGCCAATCCGGCCGGGAGCGCAGACACAACTGAACCCAGGTCAATTAACTCAAACAGCCTAGATTGCCCCGACTTCGACGCCAGGTTCGAAAACCTCGTCTGGGACGCTGTCACCGTCGCCGGTCACGACGGCTGGGAAAACAACGAAGGCGGCGGCGGCACATTTACGCTCCTTCCGGATGGCACCGCCACTCTTGAGCACTACGACAACGTCGAGAACTCGAACGAGTCCACGCACGAATTCGGCACGGACAGCGAGCTCGCCGCCGCGCTCATTGCTGTTGGCACTACGCTGCGCTCTGTTGGCGCCCTTTCCGTTACCGTCGAATACAACGGATACGGCGATTCCGGTGGAGTCGAGACGATCACGCTGCAATGGCCAGATGCGCCGGGAACACCACCCGCCTCGGTTGCGATACCCAACCTCGACTACGACTCTTCCGCATCCTCCACCACCGACGGAGAATCGATGCCGGACATCGAGGAGCGCCCGTTCAACGACGCCATCGAGAACCTGCTTTACGACGTGATAGAACTTTCCGGTCATAGCGGCTGGGAAAACGACGGCGGTGGTAACGGCATTTTCACTGTTCACGCCGACGCCACCGCAAGCCTCGAGCATTGCGATAACTTCACCGATATCGTAAAAAGCTCGTACACCTTCGGCACCCGCAGTAACGACGCGCCCGGGGGAGATTGGTCATGAACCAACCCCCTCTTCGATCGGCCAACATATCACTGGCCGCATGGCCTGGCGTGGGCTTCGAGGATGCCGTGGCGGAAGCAATCCACAGGCCGCCGCGCGAACCGTTGCTGGGTACGCTGAAGTCCGATCACATTCAGCTCTGCCCTCAAAACCGCGGTGTCCTGACGCCAGAACTTGCTCAGGACCTGCGCCATCAATTTCCCCGAACCCGCTTTCGTCTTCACGCAAACGTCCGCGTGCTCACCGAGCGGTATCTGTACGACTGGTGCGACTGGAATTCCGCTGATCGCTACTGGAGCGCACTGGCCTCCACAAACCGCGCGCTCGATGCGCACGGGTATGTGGCTCACGCGGGACGGCGTGACCGCTGCTCACTGGCAGCACTCTTCGACAATGCCCGCCGGGCCTCTGATGTATTCGGCTGCCCGGCCGGCATCGAGGGGCACTACCCAACACGCGACAACGTCTTCCTCATTTCGGACTGGGACGAATACCACGCGCTCTTCGAATCTGGTGTGCCATACGCATTGGATCTGTCGCACCTGAACATTCTCGTTTTCCGTAGCCGACGCTGTGAGCGCACGCTGATTCAGGAGATGCTCGCGTGCGAGCGCTGTATCGAGGTCCACCTCTCCGCCAACGACGGGTTGCGCGATCAGCATCGTGTGCTCGAACAGGAACCGTGGTGGTGGCCGTTGCTTGAACACGTGCGCGACGGCGCAGTAATTTTCAGCGAAGGCAATCAACGCGTGCGGCGTTGATTGCCTTCCAATGACAGAAGAGTTCGCACACGCCGCGGGTCCTGCCCCCGGCATGGGCTGCGTGGTACCGAACGTTCTTTTCAACCCAGCGGAAGTGTTTGCTCCCCGCCTAAGAGCAGCATTCTCCGCGCCACTACCTGGAGGATGTCATGGCAAACACAACCGGGCCAGAGCGCCGCGACGAGATTCAGCGCCAGCTCGCGGAATACGGCTTCCGTATGGAATACGACCCGGGCTCGATCCCCGGCGAAGGACACTGCCTTGTCAGCATCGAGACCGGGGAAATCGCCGATGACCCACCCGAGACCATCACAGACCTAGCTGAAGAGTGGTCCAGGCTGACCGACGATGAGGAAGGCACCTGACCTCGTTGGTCAAGCTTCGAATCCGTCGGCATCCAATCCATCCTGTCGCACGCCCGTCTGCACGACCGGCATCAACGTTACTCAACCCACGCGGGGAATGCGCCTCCCCAGCTGGGTCAGCCGTCCTCCGCATTTTTTTGGAGGATGCAATGAATCACAACACCGATACCCAACGGATTTCTGCGACACCGGTCGACGAGAGCGCACGCATGGATATGCTGCCGCGCTACTTTGGGCAGCACATGATCCGGGCCGAGATCACGGTCTACACCGCCATGGAATCGCTCTGCGAAAGCTACTGCGGTGGATTCTGGGACTACTTCGAACTTTCGAACGACGCGTTCTACATGGCGCCGCGTCTCGACGGTCCGCTGTCCATCAGTTGTGATGGCAACGGCTGGTCCGGCGAGATGAGCGCGGACGCTGCCGGTATCGTCGCCTGCCTGTTTGCACTGAACGCGATGGCATGGTCGACGGAAAATCCGCGCTTTGCACAACTCTATGACCGTCTGCTCGCGTTTGCGGATCAGCATGCCGAAGCGGGTGCGATCTACGCCGCCATCGATTGACAGCCTGGACTGCCTTCAACCTGCGCCGTTTCTTCGGCGCGCTCCCGGCGGGACACCACGCTCCCGTGTGGAGAACCGTGTCCCGGCTGACCCAAGCGAGGACATCATGGGATGGCTTTTTGGACATGGGCAGGCCCGTTCGCAACTGATCGAACGCCTGACCCGCGATGAAGAACACGACGGCACCACGCGGCATTGTCTGCGTCATTGCGCGAGTGGCAATGTGCTTTGGACGGTATGGGAGATCCACCGCCCGGATGACGTTCCCTTCCGCTACATCGGCTGCGATCTGATGGCATACGACCGGAGCTGTGCGGGATGGGGCTACAAGGATCTGTGCGAGGAAATGGAACCGTTCTATTACTCCTGCCCCCTCGCCTATCTCGACATGGTGCCACCTGCGGCTCCCGCGTGGCGGGAGCAGGTCCGGGCCTGGCATGCCGCACGTAGGCGCGCAGTCGCCATCGGCGACACACTCACGTTCGGCGGCCTGTCCATCACCCAAGCCGTCGTCGTCGGCAAACGTGGACGGACCTGGATCATGGAGTGCAATGGCAACCGCTATGCCTTACCGCCGCGGATGCTACGGTACATCGTTGACCAGTACCCGGCCTCCGGGCCCCTGGCCTCAGCACCGAACTGATACCCACTGCGGATGCGCCAGGCCACGGGGCCTGGCGCATCCCGAAGCACTAGCCGAATGGCGGTGCTTCGGGATCGTTTTCCCCGTCGGTCTGCCGGATGCAGACCCGCCCGTCGCCACGTAGCGCGACTCCCTTGCAGCCATTTCCGGCGTCTTCGTCTGCGCGGCTGCACGTCCGGCATCGGACATCCGGAACTTCTCACATTCCCAACCGGCGGGTCATCGTGCCCGTCAGGGACAGGACCTGCCTCTTCCCGTGGAGGCATCATGATCACGATCCCTGGCACGCTCGACGTGCGCACCATCAAAGGCAGCAACGGTCCATTCCAGGTCGGTGAACTGACAACATCCGTCGGCGACTTCAAGGTCAAGGACAAGATGCTCGAACAGTTCGAACCGGGTGCGTACACCGGTACGTTCCTGATCGACAGGATCTATCCGCACAGCTACGTCTGGTACGGCAAGGTCACCGTCGAAATCCGCGCCCGCCTCGCCGACGTACAGCTCGATAACGACGAACCACTCGGCAGCCCCGACGCCGCGCCTCCTTCGATCGAACCGGATCCGGCCGATGAAGAGCGTCGGGTGGCAGCCGTTGCAGCAACCGCCGACGCACTGCCCGAAGCAAACGCCGCCACGGAGCCGGAAACGGAAAGCGCTGACGAGCTTCGTCTGCCCGATCTCTTCGGCGCGGAGCTGGCCGATGCCATCCTGGCAGGAGAACCGGTCCGGCTCGATTCGACCGTCGAGCGCAGCGTGCTGCGTCGTCAGCGCGACGAGCTCGACGCCTATGGCTATACGTTCCAGGCATCCACCCAGACGTGGTTCAGGTCCTGAACCACGCCATCACCGCGGATGTGCGCGCTGTTGCGTACATCCCCGCGTCCTTTCTGTGTGTCCCTTCTGAGGAGGCCCTCAACCATGGCCCTGATCTTCCCCCGTCTCGCGAGAAATTTCGTGAAAAACGGATACTTCCCAACCGATGCCGTGACACTCGAACGGATCGTCCCTGCCCTTGCGCTGGCAGAACCCGACAAACCTGCGCGGCTTCTCGATCCGTGCTGCGGCGAAGGTGCCGCACTGCACGACCTGAAAGCGGCGCTCTGTTGCCACGAGGCGTCGCCCACTAGTGTGCGGGCATACGGCGTCGAGTACGACCTCGAGCGCGCATGGCACGCGAAAAGCGTGCTCGATACGGTGGCGCATGCCGATGTGCACGACATGTTCATCACCGCCCGCAGCATGGGACTGCTCTTTCTCAATCCGCCCTACGGCGATGTCGTTTCCGACAAGGCACACACGGGTGAGCGGCAGTTCAACCGGCTCGAAAAGGTCTTCTACCAGAAGACCGTTCCGTGGCTCGCCTTCGGCGGCGTGCTGGTCCTGATCGTGCCGCACTACGTGATTGACCGCGAGTTTGCAACGATGGTCTCGCGCAACTTCTCGCACGTCGAGGTGTTTCTCGCCCCCGACCAGACGTTCAAACAGCTCGTCCTGTTCGGTATCAAGCGCCGCACGGACGGCATTGACGCGACTGTCGCGGCCCGGCTCGCGCAGATCACAGGCGACGAACTGCCGCCCGAGCTTCCGCAGTTCTGGTCGGCCCGGCCCTACGCCATCCCGAGCGGGACAGGCGAAAGTGCATTCGTTGCTACCCGAATCGACGCCCCGCAACTCGAGCAGGAAGTAGAACGGCTTGAGCACGCCACGCTCTGGCCTCAGTTCGCATCAATGTTTGCATCGGAATCCGTTGCTCCACGCAGGCCACTGCGCGACCTCTCGGACTGGCATCTTGCCCTCGCGCTGGCTGCCGGTCAGATCTCCGGCGTCGTCACCGGGCAGGACGGTACGCGTCTGCTCATCCGCGGGGACACGATCAAGCGCAAGGAGCAGGAAGTGCAGATCGAGGAAACCGACAAGGGCGACATCCGCACCACGATCCTGATGCGCGACCGGTTCGTGCCGACCATCGCCGGGATCGATTTCACCCCCGGCCCGAATCTGGGCCGCATCGTGACGATCAGCTAGCGCGGCATCGTCTTCGGTAACCCTGTGGGGCTTTGCCCCGCAGGGGGCAGGTTCCGCCTTCAACAGGAGAACAGCATGAATACCCTGCCTGATGGAACCGGCGCAGGCCTCGCTGCCTACATGGTCGGCTACACGCTGGACCATGCGCATCGCGTCGTGGTCGGCATTCGCGCGACGAGCCCTGAAGCAGCCTGTGCCATTGTGCGCGCGGCATTCAACGCCGGCACGTTATGGGATAACCCGCCCGACATGCCGCTGCTTTACGACGACTACGAGGAACTCGATGGACAGGTCCTCCGGTTCGATGCGACGGCCGTCCCGGCCTGGCCGGAGGCTCACCCCTCGGTGCGCGCAGCTCGATTGCGCGCGGCGGCGGACCTCCTCCTCGCATTCGCGCGACTTGTCGATACGCGAGCACTGCCGGCTGACACAATCGCATCCTGGCATCCGGAAGCGCTCGTTGGACTTTCACTGACAGCGGGCCAGCTTCACGCGCTGCGCGGGCTGCTCGCCACCCTGGCGGATCTATAACACCGTACTGCGAACACTCTCCCCACGCACCCCACCGGGGTGCTTTCCAGGTACAGCGCACCAATGACGCTGCGGTGTACCTGGAAAGCACCTTGCAGAAGCAGTCAGCTTTCCCGCTGTTTCCCGTTGGTTTGCCGGTTGCCAACCCGTTGTCGCACGTCACGCGACGCCCTGATGCAGCACCTTCCGGCGCCTTCGTCTGCGCAGCTGCGGTCCATCCGGACACGGAATGTCCTCCCCCCCTCCGGGACTGCACCCGGCGGGTGCCTCCCGGAACTTTCCCGAGGAGCCCGCCATGCTCTACCCGATCCTGGAACTGCAGGACATCTTCGTCGATGCCTGCGTCCGCGCCCCGACGAGCGAACTGATGTTCCTCTCGGCCTTCGGCCGCGACGGTTCCGTCCAGCAACTTTATGCCTCCCTCCATCTCGGCATGCAGGAAGGCGGCCTCCAGCGCGTCACGATACTTGACCCCACATCGCGAAAGCCGATCGCTGCCATCCCCATCGGTGACCCGAAGCGCCTCGACAAATTCAGCGGCCGCCTGCCGAAGGACAACCTCTTCGGCAACCTCGTGCACACGTGGATCTTCGACGAGATCCTGCTGAAACCCTCCCGCGCTACGGGCACAGCGTGGTTGCTGCTTGACCGGCACAGCCAGTCCGACGAGGCGGCATGGGTCGCCACCCGGACCTGGTCACTTGTCACACAACTGAGCCCCGTGCCCCTGTTGCCGCACTGGCGCGAACGCGTGCTCAACGAGCTGGCCGACGAACTGGTGACAGACCTCTCACAGACTGCCAGTGCTCCCATCGGCCGTCTCTTTGCATCCGTAACCTCACTGCCCGAAGCCTTCCCGCAGACGCTCTCCGCACTGGTCCGCAGCGGTGATCTCACCCTTGAGCACGACATCGGTACGAGCTGACCGTTACGCACTGTCAATGCGCACTGACGCTTCCTTCCTTTTTTAACCTGCGGGATCTGCCTGTCCCACGGGATGGCTGCCCGCTCAACCAGGAGCCAGTCATGGCCAACAACTATTACGACGCCACCGGCGTCCTCATGCTGGACCGTGTCACCCCCGTCATCTCCGCACTGTTCGGTGCCTTCTGACTGGCCCGGCGACGGTCAGGCTTACATCGCCAGGATCTCCGAAGAAAATGACCCGGACTGGAATGACATCCGCGACGGGCTGACGCGTCTCGCCGCGCAGCTTGACCTGCCCTGCCCCGAAGAAGATGACCTCACGATCGATGCACTCCTGAGGCTGCTCGCGGGACATTTCCATGTCGACAACGACGATGGACTGAACGCACTGATCGATGCCCGCTCATTCAAAGATGCGGCCGATCTCGAAACGTTATTTGTGATCGCGATCTCCCTCGATGACGGTCACGGCCTGCGTGCGATCCAGCTCGAAGGTTGCTGGCACTGCAGCAAGCCCCGCCTGTTCGAGTTCGGCGGCGACGGCGCCTTCATCAGCCGTGAGATCATCCACTATGGCAACACCCGCCAGCCGATCGAGTTCGGGAGCCGCCTGCGCGAGGCACTGATTGCAGGCGACCTCGATACCGCGACTGCCATGCTCGCCACGATGGTTAGAAAAACGCTCGCCGGGATCACCGACGCCAGCGCTCGCGATGCGCTCGCCGTCCAGCTTGCGACTCTGCTTCGCGAAACCGGTGGCGAAGCCTGACCCACCTGCCGCAACCCGGGCTACCGCCCTTCCTGCTTTCTCAACCCACGCGGGGAAACACCCTTCCCGCCAGGGGTCCAGGTGTCTTTCCGCGTCTGCTCTTCAGACAAGGAGTACACGATGGATACGCTTCAATCAACCCTGGAATCGCTCGCCGGAACACAGACCGATGCAGCAGAGGAAGATACCTCCGTGATCGCGCTGCCGAATTTCATCGCGAATTTTGGCGCAGGCCTGCTCGAAGCCGTTCGCGAGCAGAATCCCTCCGTCTATGACGGACAGCGTGATCCGCGCTGGGACGCACTGCTCGATTCCCTCTCGCGTCAGCCTTTCCCCGCGCAACGCGAGGTCATCCATGCGATCACCACCCTGCTCACCCACCATGCACCGGGCGGCATCATCAATGCGGAGATGGGTACCGGCAAGACGCTGATGGGCATCGGCGTTGCGGTCCTGCTTCATCACTGCGGCTTTCCGCGCACGCTTGTCATCGCCCCGCCCCACCTCGTGTACAAGTGGCGACGCGAAATCAAAGCCACGGTGCCCGGCGCACGCGTGTGGATCCTCAACGGCCCGGACACACTGCGCAAGCTGCTCCAGTTGCGTGTGATGCAAACCAGGCCCGCCGTGCCGGAGTTCTTTATCCTCGGACGCGTACGCATGCGCATGGGTTTCGACTGGAAGCCCGCCTTCGCTCGCCGTGTCGCAACACTCGACATGGAAACCGACGCGATCACGCGCGTCTTTGCCTGTTGCCCTTCATGCGGTGAGTTCGTGTGCGATGAGGACGGCAATCCGCTCACGCCCACCCTGGCTCGCGCCGCACTCAATGAAAAGCGTCGGGCGTGCAATTGCGGCGAGCGGTTGTGGACGCTGGCGCCCAAAGGCCAGGGCACCCGATCGATGCGAGAACTCGTCAAGGGCGCACTGCTGCAAATGCCCACCGTCGGCGAAAAAACTGCCGAGCGTCTGCTCTCTCGCTTTGGCGAATCAATGCTCGCCGACATGCTTCAGGATAATCTGTTTGAGTTCATCAACCTGATGGACGACAGGGGCGAGCTCGTATTCTCGGACCGCCAGGCGAAACGCATGGAACGTGCCCTCGCCCATACCGAAATCTCGTTTGGACAAGGCGGCTATCAGGCGTCCGAGTTCGTCAAACGTTACCTTCCTCAAGGGTACTTCGGCTTGCTAATTGCAGACGAAGGTCACGAATACAAGAACGAGAACTCCGCCCAGGGGCAGGCAATGGGTGTGCTCGCGCGCAAGGCATCGCGCACGCTTCTGCTCACCGGCACATTGATGGGCGGATACGCCGACGATCTCTTTCATCTTCTGTACCGCCTTAACCCGTCTATGCTGATCGAAGACGGGTTCAACTACACCGCGAATGGCTCGATGAGCAGTGCGACGATGGCCTTCATGCGTGAGCATGGCGTACTCATCGACATTCACAAGCAGACCGATGAAGGCTCACATCGCACTGCCAAAGGAGAGAAGCGGACGGTCTCGACGGTCAAGGGCCCGGGCTTCGGTCCGAAAGGCATTATGCGCTACGTGGTGCCGTACACCGCCTTCCTCAAGCTTTCGCAGATCGGTCAGAGCGTCCTGCCACCTTACGATGAATCCCTGCTGCCGGTCAGCATGTCGGAAGACATGGCGGGTGCGTACCGCACACTCGAATTCAGCCTGATGTCGGAGCTGCGCGCGGCACTCCGACGAGGTGACAAGAGCCTGCTCGGTGTCGTGCTCAACGTGCTGCTGGCATGGCCCGAATGCTGTTTCCGTCCCGAGATCGTGCGGCATCCTCGCACGAAGCAGATCCTCGCGTCTGTCCCGGCGTTACTGCGCGAGGATGAACCCGGTCCCAAGGAAGCAGCACTACTGGCGCTCGTTCGCGGCGAACTGCTCAACCGCCGTCGCACGCTCGTCTACACGACATACACCGGTACGCGCGATACGTCGGTACGCCTTCGCAATCTCTTCGACGCCGTAGGTGTAAAGGCAGCGGTACTCCGGGCTAGCGTCGCTGCGGAAAAGCGTGAGGACTGGGTCGCTGACCAGCTCGAGCGTGGCGCCGAGGTGATCATCACCAACCCTGAACTCGTCAAGACCGGTCTGGATCTGCTCGAATTCCCGACGATTGCCTTTCTCCAGTCGGGCTACAACACCTACACGCTCCAGCAGGCCGCACGCCGGAGCTGGCGCATCGGCCAGACACTCGACGTCATCGTGCGGTTTCTCGCCTACGAGGCCACGGCCCAGATACGGTGCCTGAAGCTGATGGGACAGAAGATTGCCGTCTCGCAATCAACTTCCGGTGACATGCCGGAGTCTGGCCTCGACATTCTCAACCAGGGTGGCGAAAGCATCGAGGTCGCACTTGCAAGGCAACTGGTGAGCCAGGAATAGCCCAACCGCATGCCACTTTCTCCTTTAACCCGTCAGGGCAACCCGACCGGACTGCCCTGCTCATCCAGGATGAAAATCATGAATCTTTCACCCCGACCTGACTCGCTCAACCCGGTGCAGATCGCAATCCTGCAGGACTTTGCGGCTGGAGACTTCCGCGTCCTGACCGATTGTTTCACCGAAGATGCATGGCGTGAGGAACTCGATCGCTGCGGCGACGGACTTCTGCACTTCCTGCTCGCCGAACTGTCGCGACGCGAAGATTGCCTGTCCCTCGGCGAAGCGGCCCGGCGCATCGAAACCGCCATCGCCGATCTCGCAAACGCACTGGCCATCGTGCAGTCGCTCCCCGAATGGGACGAGGGGCGTAATGCTTCCGGCACAGCATGACGAAGCCAGTCCCACACACCACCCTGTCTAAAGACAGAACTGTCATTTCACACTATCTCACTATGGAGGTACCCATCATGATTCACTTTCTTGCGGCCGATCTGCGGCCTGTCATCGCCGAAGCCCGTACACACCAATGCGACATCTGGTCAAGGGCCAGGGCGTCTACATGCTGTCGGAGAAAGGCGAAATGGAAAATGGCCGGCGCAGGGTCATTGCCTGGGCTGTTGAATGCAATCCAGATACAGTCCCGTTCGATGACTGGTGGGAGCGCGCCCGTGTCGAATTCGGCGGCGATGACTTCGTTGAGCACTTTGACCGTAACGACACAGTATTCGGTAGGGTCGAGAACTGGCGCGCGCACGTTAGGCTCCGGTGGCAGTTCCGCCGCTTTCGCAGTGGGCCTCAATCCGGCTGCCATGGCCACGTTTCCAGCTCCCGCCTCATCGAACGCAGCGGGCCGTTTTCCGGCACTACGCTCTCCTGTTTGCTTCATGTCAACGTTTATGGGACCTATCATGCCGGGGACGCTTTCGACGCTGTCTGGTAGCGAACCTTGTAGCCATTGAATAGCTTCAGTTCGCCATACAACCACCGCTTACTCCACGTCTTCCAGCCGAAGCCATGTTGCTGCCGGGATCGCTGCATGTGGCGCCTGATCTTCTTTTCCACCCAGTCTTTCACGAAGCTGAAGCACTCACTGGAATTTCCAATAGCGAAGTAGTTCACCCAGCCACGTAGCACCGGGTTGATCAATTCGACAACCCGACCCACTGGCTGTGACTTATATCGCCTGAACACATCCTTGAGCTTTCGCAGTAACGCCGTTCGCTTCTTCAGCTTGGGCGTGCACTGCGGTCGCCACACCTTGTTCCGGATGCTTCGGACGCGACGGAAGTCGAACCCCAGAAAGCCGAAGCTCTCTCCACATGCCAGATTCACAGTGCGGCTTTTCTCTTCGTTGATTTCGACCTGCAGTTTGGCAAATTCTTCCCGAAGGCGTCGGGTTACGGCCCCGAGCAACCACGCATGACGCGGATGGGCATAGATAAGCACGACAAGATCGTCAGCAAAACGGGCATACTCGACGTAGGTGTACGTCCCATTGCGCGTGGTTTCTTTCGCTCGCTCCAGCATCTGATCCACCTCTGTGAGGTAGATATTGCTGAGTAGCGGCGAAATCACCCCGCCCTGCGGAACGCCTTGTTTGCCCGATGCTGTCAGCATCAACTTTAGCAGATGCATGACATCCCGATCATTGATCCGCCTCGCCACCTTGTCGAGCAGCAGGTGATGCCGCACGGTGTCAAAGTAGGCACGTAGATCCAGATCTATGACCAGTGTTTTCGCCTGCACGATCGCCGTCGCCACTCGCTGCACCGCTTCATGTGCGGTCCTCTTGGGGCGATAGCCATACGACCCCGGCTGGAAATCTGCCTCGAAGATCGGTTCCAGTATCAGCTTGAGCGCACCCTGGACCACTCGATCACGGATAGCGGGTATCGATAGGACGCGGAATTTCCCCCCGTCCTTCGGTATTTCCTTCCTCCGTGCCGGCAGTGGCCGGTAGGTACGTTCAACCAGTTCGCCCCGTATCTGCTCCAGGAACGCCTCCACGCCCTGCGCCTCGATGACTTCGAACGTCACGCCGTCAATACCCGGTGCTCCGTTGTTTAATCTGGCCATCTCGTACGCTTCGCGTAGTACTTCCGTCTTGCAGACATGGACGTACAAACCCCAGAAACGCCAGGACGGTTCAGCCTTCGCCTTGACGTATATTCCCCGCCTCAGGTCCTGCAAACTAACGGACGTCTTTGTCATCTCGTCCTTGCCTCCCGTGTTGTTGAGGACATTACAAACAGCAGGGCCCCTTCGCTCCGTCAGCGTTACCCGACTTCACCGCTACTACGGACCCGTCCGCCACCCTCTCGCCTTCGATCCATTTCCCGGGTTCTCCGGTTATAGGACCTACCTTGCTCCGACGATTTCTCACTGGGGCGAGGAGGGCTTCTCCGTATGCGATCCATCAACGACGCCTCTCTGAGCGTGCGTGCCGGTGGGGCGTAGACGGTGTAGCAGGAGGGTGTGATCAGCGGAGGTGAACTGGCATCTTCCAGGGAAGCAGCGCGTCGTATTCATCGACGGTCTTTGCAAGGGGCAGCTGTTGAAACAGCCAGGTGAGGTAACGATAAGGATCAATGCTGTGCGCGCGACAGGTCTCCACGATTGAGTAGAGGTTTGCGCTAGCATTTGCACCTGCGACAGTGTCTGCAAAGAGCCATGAGCGGCGTCCCACGCAGAATGGGCGAATCGAATTTTCACATGCATTATTCGAGATTGGCCAGTTGCCGTTCTCGATGTAGCGAATCAATTTCGGCCACTGTCCGCGCAGGTAAGTTAGCGCTTTGCCAAGTAGGCTGTTGGGCACGACACCGGGAGATTGCTCGATCATGAGCTTGTAAATGACGTCGAGTACGGTCGTACAGTACCGTCGTCGCAATCGCTGCCGCCGATCAGCTGCCCATCGCGCACTGCGCGCCTCGACGGCGAATAACTTTCCGATTAGCTTGATGAAGCGCGTGGCAAGCAGATCGGGAGAGCGCGCTGCTTTGGGCACATTTTCCTCTGCCTTGATGAAGTAGCGTCGGCAATGAACCCAGCATCCAAGATGAACCAGCTGGTATTGCTCGGCGATAGCGTTATAGGGTTCATAGCCGTCAGTCATCAGGACCGCGCCTTTACGGATACCCGTGAACAGCTTGTCGGCCAAATGCGCGCCGCGTCCTGGCGTGTACGTGAAGCAGCGGATTGGATTTCCTGAATCCGTCATCTGCGACCAGAGATAGCTCTTCGTCTGAGGCTGACGCCCCTTTTCCTTCAGGACCTGGAACGTCGTCTCGTCGCAGTAGACGAGCTCTGCGTCGAGAAGTGCATCGCGCATCAGGTTGATCACGGGCTGTGTCGCCAGACCGACGCGAACCATACTCGCGGCGATCGTGTTGGACGAGATGTCGCCGCCAAAGCGTCGCAGCAAACCGGCCTGACGATAGAGTGGCATCCCGAACTGGTACTTGCCAGTGGCGATCCAGGCAAGCGCCGATTCGGTGAGCAGCCCGCGAGGGATGACACGTGCAGGCGCCGGAGTGACCTTGATGCCGAGATCGCAGCACGGGCAAGCATACTTGACGCGCTGGTGCTGGATTACGCGAAGCTGCTCTGGAATCACATCGAGCTGCTCGCTGATCTCTACGCCGATTTCCACGAGCGCGTGACCGTCGTTCGTGCAGAAGCGCTCAGCCTCGGGTAGATCATGTCGCACAACCTCGCGCGGCAGATTCGGATCGAGCGGTTTGCGATGACCACGCCTTTTGCGCGTATGCGTGCCAACGGTCGTCTCCGGAGCGTCTTCCAAGGCGGCAGTGCTGTTCGCACTGAGCGCTTCGGCTTCGTTGAACAACCCCAGTTGATCCGAACCCCGCGCTTCGCTCTTCGCGCCAAACAGTGCACGACGGTAAGCACGAAGCCGCTCCTCAGCAAGATCGCGTTCCGCTGTCACGAGCCGCAAGGCGCCACGTAGCGTTTCCTGTTCTTCTCTCAATGCGCGAGCGGCATCGCGCTCAGCGAGCAACTCTTTCAATTGGTAGGCGGTGATCGTGACCTCGATCGGCATACTGCTTGGACCAATATGTCAAGGGTACGTTCAGCTAACGCGGAGATATTCCCGCTTTGTATGCCGCCGTATGGTCGTAATGTCATCGCCCTCTAGTAGCGCGTGCAGCACGTCGCTTGTCATGGTCACGACTTCGGCTTTGTTGTCCGGCCAGATGAAGTGGCTCGTCTCCAAACGTTTGATCATCAGCCAGAAGCCGCTACCATCCCAGAAGAGAATCTTGATGCGGTCACGACGTCGGTTCCCGAAGATGTAAAGAGAGGAGTCCATCGGGTTCAATTGCATTGACTGCTCGACGAAGATCGACAGGCTGTTCATGCCGTAGCGGAAATCGACTGGGTCACGGTGCAGGTAGACCTTCAGCCTTTCGTCGAACCTGAACACGGCAGCCTCCCCAGGATCTGAACTACGGTGGTCAGTTCGTCAATGGTCGCAATCGAGCTGCCCAGCTCAAGTTCGATGCCGTTCGATAGACGCACATGGAGCGCCAGAGACATCTTCATCGCGGGTGGTGCGGCCTCAGGTGGCGTCGACGCGTGGACGACCGCAACAAATGGAGCAGCGTGATTGTCGGAGGACGTGGTTAGCGCGGCAGACGCTGGAATGTCGATCACCACTTCGTCTGATACCTCCGAAACCTGTGCGACCGGTTCCATGGCGGCTTGCCTCTGCCGATATTGGGTAACCCAAGTGCGAAGCAGATTCGGGTTGATATCGTGTTCCATGGCTGTCCGTGCAATCGATACGCCTCGCTTCAGACACAGACGGATAAGTTCATCACGCGCTTCGTCATCGTATTCGCGTCGGCCATCGCGCTTTTGGCCGATCACCAAACGGCTTCGCAAATCATTTTCTTCTGTCATCGGTGCAAATGCCTAAGTGTCCACGTGGACACGTAGCATCAGAGTGCAGCGATTTCTACACAAGTGCGTCGCTTATGGACCGCATACGCTTCTCCAGTTGCTTAGCGTGTCCTTGTCATCGTGCCGTCGCTTACACCCCGCCGAAGTGAAGTAGCCGTATCGGTCAGATTTCGGCTACCCATGCTGCCTTCGCCTACACAGTGAGGGCTCGGCCTTCGGGTCTATTATTTTCGAGGCCACATCCACGTTCATCTTCATTACGGCCCGATGACTCGCACGTCCCCCAAGGAGACGGACGTCGATAGGCTTCAGAGTCTTGGTTTCCCGCCACCCTGCTATCCAAGCTACGGAGCTTCTGACTTCTACCCCGGCAGGTCTATCTCCTGCTGAACACGCCAGCCTTAGCTGGACGCACACTGTGTCGTCAATGAGGACTTCGATATCCAGATCCACGCGGATGCAAAGTACCTTTATATCGACGCAATCGCAGCAAAATCCTGACTGCTGCAGCTCAAACAGATTGCGGCAGGGCGCGCGCCTGCTCCCACACCGGGACCAGGCGCGTTTTCTTTTCCGCTGATGGCAGCGTGTGCGCGTGAGTCGCAACCCAGGCCGCCTGGAAGACACGGCGGCGGGCAGCCAGCATGACACCGGCGAAGATTTCATGGATGCGGAACCGGGCAGGTCTGTGGAGATTGTCAGCGTTTCTGTGCGACGGCCCGCATGTTACGTCGACGAAGCCTCCCCGATACTGTTTCGCTATTCGCGACGTGTCGGCCTGCCTTCGAAAAAGTTGAGTCTCCTACCCCACCGTACGTTGCCGTTGCCGGCCGCTGTACCGCAAGATAGCCGGCTCACTGTCCCGGGACGGACGGGAATCTCACACAAACAAAAGGATTTCTAATGGAGAAGTACTTATGCCCCCGATTGCTTTCAATTCTCTCGCAGGCGATCTGGTCGCGACCTGGAAATCCTCGGTTGTCGGTGAAGTCGGGCCGGCAAGAATCAAGGTTCTGAGAATGGACGGACAGCCCTATGGCGAGAAGACCGATGATTACAACGAGGCGTTAATGGTTATCAGCGGCGAACTCAGGTTACCCGTCGATGGGAACACCATTAACGTTCGGTCCGGACAGATGTATCTCGCTGAAGCTGGCGTCGCTCACGCAGTATTTCCGGGGAGCACCGGAACACTCGCAATCATTGATATCTGACCGCGCCCGACGCGGCGGTGCTACGGGCATCTATACTGGACCAGCATCTGCGATGCCAATGCAACATCGCGACCCGGGTCACCACGCGCAATCGCACGTTGACTTCCGGGGACGGCATATTTGCCATCGGCCGTCGTATCTTCAAAACGATCCTGGCCGGTGTCTGGTGCGCCGGCAATATTACTGGCTATGGTCAGCGATGCAGCGCGTACATAACTGGGGGAGACATTGACCGGAATCAGCCGGTCCGTCGAACGCTGTCTCCAGGTGATCACCATGTTCTCGCTGTACCCGTCTCGTCGGGCCCTCATGTCGACAGCTCGTTGCATTGCCCTCCGGCTCGTCTACCCTGCATGGGCGATTGTAGGCGCAGGTGTGGCGCTCACCGCATGGTACCCAGGACGCTGGCCGGCAGTTTTGCTACTGCTCCCTGCCGTGTGGTCACGAGTGCGAGGAAGACGTGCGGCACTCGCCGTCTGGGCAGGTTATTACCTCACGGGCGCACGCGACATCCCGCTGGTAAGCATGCGCTTCTTTTCCGGCTACGGAGAACTGACAAAGTCGGCGGCACTCACGCTCGGCATTGCTTTCTGGATCGCCCAGGCTTTGGTACTTGCGGCACCGTGGGTGGCGCTCAAACCGGCAGCGCACGCATCGTCGGTGAGGCATGCCTCGCGTGCAGTCGTCGCGGCTGTCCTCGTGACCGTGCCGCCGCTCGGGGTCATCGGCTGGCTGTCGCCCCTGTACGTTGCCGGTGCGCTGTATCCCGGCTGGAAGCTCCCGGGCCTGATACTTGGAGTGGCCTCTCTCGCCTGTGCCGCTTCTGTCTCGCGCAATGGCGTCGCAAGACATGTCCCAACACTGCTGTGTGTACTGTTCATCGTAGCCCGCAGTTCAGCGACACTACCACCGGCACCATCCGGGTGGATCACAGTCGATACCGATCTCGGCCGCTTCGATCAGTCCAGCTACGCCCAGATCTACGCGAGAACACGCGAGATTCAGGTCATCGCACAACGAGCCTTCTCTGCAGGCGCCACCGTCGTCATCCTTCCCGAGGAAATCGTCGGGCTGTGGCGCCCCGCCATGAGTTACTGGTGGCGTGACGACGTCCATGCCCTGACTGCATCGAACCGTGCATTGATCCTCGGCACGGACATCCTGGTCTCCAGGATGCCATTCAGGTATACCGACAGCGCCGTCATCGTTGGGGCAAGCCGTGGCCGGACAGACAGCCGCCAGCCCGTGCCCGCGGCACTATGGCGGCCGGGCGCAGCCGTAAGCGCAATTCGCGGCGATCTGGCTCAGCACTACGCCCTCGTCGCCAGCCAGCGTGTCGCTTTCTCCATATGCTACGAGGACCTGCTATGGTGGCCGCACTGGCGCCTGCTGTTGCACTCGCCGGATGTGCTGGTCAGCCTGTCCAACGGCTGGTTCGATTCGGACCTTGCGCTCACGCACATCCAGCAGCAGGGCATCGCCTCCATTGCCCGGCTGTCGGGTGTTCCACTGCTGCGAGCCGTGAACCGCAAGGCGTCACCGGCGCCGTGAGGCCTGGGACAATCAGACGTCTAGGCATTCGACGCATCCTTTGACGGAACAGGCGACGTTTCCGACCTTGCGTGGTTTCCGGCCTGGGCGATGGTTGAAAATGCCGGCCTGGTACCAATACTGAAACAGGCTGAGGCATCTCGCGACACCAGACCGGAACGCGCAGCGAAATTCGTGCTTCGCCTGCTCGCGCTCGAGCGCGGAGGCTGTCATCAAGGGTTGATGGAAAGCTGCCGCGATCTGCGACCGCTATACCGGCTGTACATGAAGAGGCGCCGGGGAACGATGTCGCGTACCGGTTCACATCGATGACTCCCCGTCTCGCGCTTCCGGCTCACGTCCTCGGCCTGAAATCTCGATGCGGCCAGTCCAGCATCTGAAGGAGGCTTTCGCTGGGATCCGGCACAAACCCCTTTCGCGCGGAGCCCCTTGCATCCCAAGGTGCCGCACTCGGTCTCAAGAGGCTGTCTCCAACGCCTGAACACGTCGATCTCACACGCTCTGCATCAGTGCGTATCCCACCGCATAGTCCGGCAGAAAATCATAGCTTGCCCGGACCGCTCCACCACCCGCCGCCGCATGTGCGGCGGTCGCAGCGATCCAGTTGTGGATCTCAAGCGCACCAACTCCCGCACGCTCTACCAGGTCCGACTGATCCCAATCATCCATACTCGCAAGATTTCCGTCGCACAAGCGTTTCAAGACATCTTCGTCGAACTCCCGGTTTAGTCGCATGTCGGCGACCGTCCGTCTTCCGGTGGAAATCCACATCGAACCCTCGTGGTGCATCTCATCGAGTCTTTCAAGCCACTGCGTCTGGGTCATCGTGCCACCCCGTTCCCCGTCAAGCTGCCAGCCATAGACGTCAGGCGCGGCATCTTCTGGAGTCGGGAAGTATCGTGCCGGATGATGTGACAGCCCTCCACTGCCCAGTATCAGTACCCGCTTGTCGGACTGTGCAACGAAACGCCCAACCTCAGCCCCGAACAGGCGTGAGCGCCGGAACTTCATCAGCGGTGCAGTAAATGTCGAGGTAAAAACAGGAATGACGGGCCATCGATTGATACCGCCAAGCAATCGACTGAGAGGCTGCGAGAACCCGTGATCGACTCTCATCCGGTAAGAGATCGCCGGATCGAAGTCATGATCGCGTAAATGCGTGATCAGGGCGATCGCTTCCTCCGCGGGTACGGGTATGGTACCCGGCGTCCCACCCACATCTGCAATTGCCTCACACGCGGTTCCAACGCAGTAGGCCGGCATGTTCGCATAGAAAAATCCCGCGAAATGGTCATTTGAGAACAGTATGACGTAGTCAGGTGAAAAGGCTTCTACCCGTTCTCGAAACGCCAAACAGGCCTGCTTGATCCGTACTTCTTCCTCGGGTGCCCGGTTACGTACCACGATGATCGGCGAGTGGGAAACACAGCCGCACATGACATTCTCATTCACCGTACTCATGCCTTGTCCTCCGGTACTGTTGCGCCGCCCAACGGTAACACCATCGGCTTGTCACCGGGATGCCGGAAAAGAGATGTCACCGTGCGCGAGACGTATCGCCAGACACCTTCTATGTCACGTTCGTAAATATCCTCGTATTCCGAAACGAGATTGGGTTCCGCCGGATGAGGTGGCGGTCCGTCCTCCGCGAAAAGGATCAGCATGACGGTACCGGTCGCCCGTGTCGGACTGTCGTAACCGAGACGGAGGTTCGTGAAGATATGGCGCGCTGTGCGCGCTCCCCGACTGGAGCGAGCAGCATATGCCTGCCGGATCGCTGCCCGGCCAACGCTGCGTTCACCGCTTGAGCGTCCATAACTTCCTTCCGGCGTAAACAACTTGGCGACCTCATCCGACCTGTCGTGATCAATCAGCCAGGCAAACTCGGCATTCAGCGCTTCGATTTCGGTGCGGATGAGCGCCTTCTCCAGACGATCAATCATTGACGACCTCCAAGGTCGGGCGGAAGCGGATATTCGTCCGCGTTGCGCACCATTCCCGTTCGCGTGGCAAAGTCGCGGCGTGGTGGGCAAAACAGATCGACCAGCAGTGCCGACTCGCCACCGATGTTACGCGTAGTATGGATCACGCCAGGCGGAATCACGGTCACGGAAGGAGCCCCGACCTCCTCCGCCACGTCTGGGCGCCAGGTCCCCATGTCGGAAGTCCAGGGCGTTCGCAGATGATGCACATGCGTTCCCTTCAGGGTAATGGAGCCCTGCTCGAAATCGGCGTGTGAGTGCGGCGAAAGCATGGAGACATCGCGCGGCGCCGTGCGCTCGCACAACACGTTAATCATGAGATTGGACGACCGGTAGACGCGCGTCTTGTCCCCGTCCCGCACGCCATCTGAAAGATCGTATACCCTTAGCGCAAAGCCACCAACTGGTTCGGGCCATGTCTCGATCGGCGCAACGTCCGTATGCGGCACAATGTAACCGCTGGCATTGCAGGCGACATCTGACAGGGTCGTCACGCGCGCCGAAAAGCAGCGCACCACCCAGCCCTCCTGGCTTGCGACGAGAGCGGTATCACCGGGCGGCACGATCACCAAGCGATTGCCCGAAACGTCGCGTCGCTTGACAGGTCTTTCGCACGTGATGCTCACCCCGGCATCAGGCAATAGCACCATATGTTCGTCTGGGACGCCTTCGACGGAAAGCTTCGTGCCCTCGCGTACGCGCGTAATCGCGATCACGAAGTTTGCACCACGCGTCACCCAGGTCGGGGATCCATCCTGTTCACGATAATCCGGTGGATCGACCGAATGATCGGCGACATATGGGCGGTGCGTCAGTTGTGCCATGGTGCTACTCCTTGTAAACAAGTGGTCCGTGATAGTGAATTTCTCAGCGGCTAAAGTCTCTGAATACCTGGCTGGCTGCGTTGCGTAGCAGCGATTGATCCGAGCCAACTACAAAGGATGTGGCCCCCATCGACTGGAATTTCCTACCCTCTTGCACGTTGGCGCAAACCATCACAACAGGAAGACCGTTAGCGTGAGCCGCTGCCATGATGCGCTGTACCGCACTCATCACGACCGGGCCACTCGCATTGTCCTGGCCCATCGACAAGGCGAGGTCCGAGCGGCCAATGAGCAGCGCTGCGACGCCTCGGACCGCAGCAATCGCTTCCACATTGTCGAGCGCTTCGCGGCTTTCTATCTGGCATACAACCAGGCTGCGGTCCGCGCTGGCGATCGCATCCGCACGACCGAGCGTTCCATAACCGCCGAATCGCGCTGACAGCGAGATGCCACGCCGGCCGCCAATGAAGCGTGCCGCGGCAACCACGTTACGTGCCTGTTCCGGCGTATCGACGTGTGGCACGACAATACCGGTCGCCCCCATGTCGAGCACGGACAGGATGCCTGCATCCCGATGATCGGGGATACGCACGAGAGTCGGTAGTCCCAACGCGTTGCCCGCAAACAGCATGCGATCCAGCGTCTCGGGACCGAGCGGAGCATGCTCCGCATCGAGCACAACGAAATCGAGCCCGGTCAGCGCAAGAATCTCGACAATCTGAGGGCTATCGGTCTTCACAAAAACACCAACACGGGTACTTTCAAGAAAGGATGTCGACTGCGTCATGTTTGAATCTTCCAGTTGTTGCGGGAATTCTCATTGACCGCGCACCGCGGGTGGTAACCACCTCACTGCGGCCATGGACCTGGCCCGGCGACGATGTCCGGTCAAAACTTATGGCGAATGCCAATCACGATCATGTTCTGGGACTGTGTGGTCGACGGCGCATTCAGATATGTATCAGCCACAGCCATCGGAACACCTGACGAAGATGCCTGTGGACCGGATGCGCGCTGGAAATCGTCAAACACGTACACGTCAGTCCGTTTTGACAGCACGTAGTCCAGCATTAACTGCGCGCCGTTCCAGTGCGCGTTGGCTCCGACTCCGCCCCAGCGACCGCTCGAATAGATATAGCTCCCCGAAATCGAAAACGTCGGCATAAGCAGATACGACACGGAGAGGTCGTAGTTGTCGAGCGAGAAGCCGGTACCATCGAGATAACGGAAGCGCACTGCGTCAAACAGGGCCGAGGCGCTCAGCCTGGACGTCAGGCTGTAGCGGCCGCCGATTGCCAGGTTCCGCTGGGTCCGGACACCACTGCCATCCGGGCTCACGCGGTACAGAAAGAACGGCGGGCCCGAATAGTCGCTAGTGACCGCGCCTGACGTATTGCTGGCGCTGCCAGGCTGATCCATGCCCGTGTACGCAGCGGCGAGCTCCACTGGGCCATTCCGGTAGCGCAAACCCGCGCTGATTGCGCGGTTCACCGCAAAAGCGCCTGCATCGTTACTGAACGCATACATCAGTTCCCCGTCCAGACCCGCAATCGTCGGCGTCGCATACTTGACCGCATTGCTGAATCGCCAGCTACCCAACATGTCGTCCGTGTCGCCGGGCGACATCAACAGGCCACCGGTCGCGCCGATCACGCTATAGAGCTGGGCAAAATCCCAGATCGCGTCGTATTGGCGCCCCAACGTCAAGGTCCCATATCGGTCATCGGACAGGCCCACATAGGCCTGACGACCAAACAGACGGTCGTTCTGCCCGGCCTCGCCGGTCGTACCAAAGAATCCGCCTTCGAGCCGGGCAATCGCATGCGTGCCGCCGCCGAGGTTCTCGTTGACGGCAAACCCCCAGCGGTTATTTGCGTTCGCGCCACTCAGCTCCTGCACGAGACTGGCGCCTCCCGCATTGCTGGTCCAGCCAATGCCGGTCGAGATCAGGCCGTACAGCGTGACACTACTTCCATCGTCAGCCCACACGTTGCCCGCTGCGATCCACGACGCAGCAAGGAAAAGGTATTTCTTCATGAAGATCGTTCCGTAGCCCGGTTGATCGCGGCGCGGGTCAGGACGAGGTTCGGTCCACGTCAACGTGCCTGTTGCCGCGAAATTGCATATGGGGGAAGGACGGGCAAATCCTGGGACTGCCTCGCCCGTGAGTTCGCTTAGTGCTGCGGCCCGGGTTGGGGGGGTATGGCTAACCCGATAACAGGCTCATCCACGGACCGGGCCGGGATATGACGTCGCACAAACAGCAGTGCAATCCCCGCCGCGGCCATCCCACCACCCAGAAGGCACAGGAAACCTGATGTACCACCCGTCCCGATCACCGCTGCGCCGATGAACGAACTGAGAACCCCGCCTCCACGGCCTACTGCCAATGCAGCAGACGTCCCCGTAGCCCGAACCTCGGTTGGATAAACGTACGCACACAGCGCATACATCGGGGAATACATGGCATTGAGAAATGTGCCGTGGATGCCGAACCCGATGATCAGCCACATAATCTGGGTCTGGTAATGGAGACCTGTCATGGCAAAGGCACTGATCGACGCGCCGGCGCAGGCAATCGCCAGTGTCCACCGCGAACCAAACCGACTCACGAACCATGCGCCCACAAGCGAACCAATCACGCCTCCGAGGTTGTGTGCCATCAAGCCCTCGCTCGCGATCCGCACTGACAAGCCTTCACTGGTCAACGTCGTCGGCAACCAGCTGAACGCGCTGTACAGCGACAACACGGCGCAGAATAGTGTCGCCCAGATGGCCAGGGTGTTACGTGCCTGCCCGCCAGCGAACAGTGCACCAAAGCCGGCCTGGCCCGTCGCTTCCCTGGTCTCCGACAGATCGGTAAACCGGGTATGTGCGGGCGTTACGCGCTGAATGCGCGCCAGCAGGCGCACCAGTTGAGGCCAACGCTCCCGGCGATGCGCAAGAAAGCGCGGCGACTCAGGCAGGACCGCGGCCAGAACGACCGAGAGCAATACCGCAACTGCCCCGGCAAACCAGAACAGCGTGCGCCATCCCTGCGTGGGTAAAATCCATCCTGCGACGAGGCCCGCCAGCATGCCCCCCAACGGGAAACAGACGACCGTGGCTGCGACCGCAATCGTCCGGTTACGTGCCGGAGTAAATTCAGCCGTCGTCGTCGATGCCATGGGAAGCGCGCCCCCAATTCCCAGTCCGGCAACGAACCTCAGCGCCGTAACAGTCAGGATGTCCGGTGCAAAGCCAATCGCGGCGGTAGCCATACCGAAGACGAGAACACAGGCGACCAGCGTCCTGCGACGCCCGACGCGATCAGCCGCTACGCCCGCCACGACCGTACCAAGCCCCATGCCCAACAGACCGGCTGCGAGCGTGGGACCGAACGCCGCCTTGCTGACACCCCATTCCCTGATCATCAGGGGAATGGCGAAGCCAATCAGCTGACCGTCGAATCCATCTACAACGATGGCAATCGCAGCCATCAGTACAACTATCTTCTGGATCAGCGTAAATGGCCCATGGTCAAGGGCCCGCCCGATGTCGAGCGTAGGTGAGGCAGGAATTTCCATTTCGTCTCCTAATTGTCCCGCCACCCGGTGAAGGGCATGCAGGGACTCGTTTTTTGAGTGATTCCGCGCTCAAGCACCTGGCACCATTGCCGCCAGTCGCAGCAATGGCGTACAGAAAGCATGCTCAAAGCGAAGCGATTCCGCGAGAACCACCAATGGGTTCCTCAGTCAGAACCTGAAGAAATGGTAGGGAATGGCCTGTGGTCCTTCCATGCCATTCGGGACGAATTCCGGCAGGCGGAATGGGGGGTGACTACGGATTGCGGAGATGGCGACTCGGGACTACGTGCTACGTTGCGGGTGAATCCGACAGAAAGCGGCGCATGATCGCTTCGGCGGTTTCCGCGAGGACAGGAACATGCCTGGCGACGAACGTGTCGGTCATGGACCGGCCATAGGTCGTCATCGACAGTACCGCGACAGCGATCCCGTTTCGGCAAACCGGCATCGCGAGTGTTGCACTCTCGCGATCACCTTGTGGGCGACGTATTGCGTAGCCCCAGTCACGTATCCGGCTGCAATCCGCGCGCAGTTGATCGACGGTAGTCTTCAGCCCACCACCGTTTCCCCCCGCGAGCGATGCGTAGAATGCCTCGCGCACCGGCTCTGTACAGAACGCCAGGTAAGCCTGCCCCATCGCCGAGTTGTGGAACGCGTGCCTGTGCCCCAGCGTGCTGCCTGTCACCGCGATGGGACTGTACGGCATGGACGAATAGCGGACGACGATCGCATCCCCGTCCGGAATACCCAGTGCCAGGGGCCACTTGATTTTTTTCGTCATATGCAGCGCAATGCTGCTGGCAACATCCACCAAACGGCTGTCGTCGGTGTATCCCTTCGCCAGCTCGAGCACGCGGGAGCTCACGCGGTACGTCCCGGCGGGCAGCTCCGGGCGAACATAGCCTTCATGGATAAGTGTCGCCAGCAGACGGGACAACGTCGATTTCGGCAATCCCGATGCCTGCTGCAGCGCCTGTAGCGACCATAAGGGTTGCAGGTTGAGAAGCCGCAGCACTTCAAGTGCACGCGCAGCGGACCGCACGGTCTCGTCCTGAGTACTATCCGATGAGGAAGAACCGGCGCGATTTGCCATGACATCGATCCGACAAAGAATTAGTCGCAAACGCGACGCCCGCAGGCCGAAAAGGTACGATCCATGAATCACGGGCGCGGGTGTACCGGACTTCGTTGCCCGGGTCGAGAATGCCAGATCAGCTAGCGCTGTGGAGCGTGACGCGCGCCATGCGCGTCACCGAAAGCAGACCGGGGAACACCCCACATCTGGCAACGCGACCCGTACTTGGGGGCTCCAGGAAGGTAACCGGCTATGGGAGCCTGTAACCTAAGCTTTGCCGCCGTTGACTGCGTCCTTGAATGCCTTGCCCGCCGTGAATTTTACGGTCTTCGCTGCGGCGATCTGGATCTCCTCGCCCGTCGTCGGATTGCGACCGGTCCGAGCAGCACGCTGCCCCTGGCTGAACGAGCCGAAACCAACCAGTTGCACGCTCTCGCCCTTCGTGACCGCCTTCGTGATTGCCCCGATCACCGCGTCGAGCGCTTCACCGGTGACACCCTTGCCTGCACCCGTGGACGCCGCAACGGCGTCAATCAGTTCCTGCTTGTTCATCCGTATCCTCCCTCACGTGGCAAAAAATGCGGCTACACTGCCTCGCGAAACGATGCGCGCCGCGCGGCAGCATACCTTAAACCCGTCTGGACGGGCTATGCAAGGTCCAATGCTAAACGGGTGCGCACGCCTGCACGTCGAGACCGTGATATCCATGTCGACACGCATCGTAAAATACGTCTGTCGCGCAGCCACATCGAGCCGCCGATGCCACCGTGCCCTCCAGCCCACACCCGTATGCCACGTTCGCGCCGCCCCTCGTCATCGAGTCTCCATAAACCACATTTCTCACGTGCCATGCTGCTGCCGTTACCCGCAACCGCGGTCCGCACCCGTTCACTGAAATTCCATGCGGGCCTCGCCACCGTGCGCGCCGGCTTCGGCACCGCAGAACATCTGGTCGAACTGGCCAGCGTCATGTATGTCGCCTTCTTTCTGCGGCGGGCCGGGTACGGCGCGCTGCCCGTCGAACGGTTTCATGATGCCGAAGACGCAATGGAGACAGCGAACCGGCGCGGCGCCGAAACCGGCACATGGTTTCTCGATGACGACTGCTATTCGGTCTTCGGGGAGATTCTCACGCTGCACGACCTGCAACTCGCCGAGGCGCCTGCCCATGCAATCATCGCTGCCGAAGACGACCTGATGCGATTCATCGACGGCACGGTGCCGTCACCCTTGCCACCGCGACCAGTCCAATCGCAAGCCACGGCGGCATAGGTTTCGCTCAGTACGCGTTGCGTCCTGACGTCTCGTCATCGGTGGGTACTGTCCCTCGCCGCTGCCGGCCACCCACCGGAAGCGCAGGCTGCTGCGGCATAAACACCGATCAGCGCGCATCTGGCTTTCCCGCACGGTCGTCGCGGTGCCCCGGAGTACCATCATCGGGCAGTGTGCTGCGGCAGCCATCGCGCCACGCCGTACAACCCCAGAACCACCCACGAGCGCCCTTTATCCGGCGCATCGGGGCACCACACGATGGACATGCACCCGTCCGCGCGGAGGGCATGGGTTCCTTTGCACGTTGCGCGCGGATACGCCCGACGAGTTCCGTGATCCACGTACCCAGCTCTGTCTCGAACTGACGCAACGCCAGGTGCCCGGACTCGATCTGCGCCAGCCGGTCCTCCCATTCGGCGGTGAGCACCGGATCGGCCAGCTCCGGCAACGCCCGCTCCAGCAGGGTAACCAGCGTTTCGCCGCGAGGCAGCGGTACGATCTGCTTTTTGCGCTTTGCATCGTTGCGGATATAGTCACGCCGGAAGAGGTTTTCGATAATGCCCGCACGCGTCGCATCCGTGCCGATTCCTGCCTTCTCTTTCATCCGCATGATCTTCTTCAGCCGCTCGTCGTCAATCTCCCGATCGATCGATTCCATCGCGGCGAGCAGCGTGCCCTCCGTATAGCGTGCCGGCGGGTACGTCTGCTTTTTCTCCACCTCACAGGAAAGATTCCGCGCGGGATCCCCTGCGCTGACCGCCGGCAGCGACGAGACTTCCTGCACAGCCGTGTCTTTCATCTCGGGCTCATCGGCCTGCAGGTCCATCGCAACAGCATCACGCCATCCATTCACCTGCGGGGTCTTCCCCGTCACCCGAAAAAGCTCACCTTTGCACGCCACCTCGATGACCGTGCGCAGGTAGCCGAAGTCGCCGAGAAACTGTGCAATGTAGCGCCGCCTGATCAGGTCGTACACGAGACGCTCGGTCTTCGCCAGCGACGCCAGCCTCACCGAGGCGTTCGCGGTCGGAATGATCGCGTGGTGTGCGGTGATCTTGCCATCGTTGAAGGCACGCCCCGGCGCCCCAAGATCACAACGGGAAAGCAATGAAGAGAGTGCGGGATCGATTGCTCCGAGTGCAGTCACCACGTCCTGCGCCGCGGCAAACATCGACACCGGCAGATGCTCACAGTCGGTGCGGGGGTATGTCGTGGCCTTGTGCGTCTCGTATAGCGCCTGGCAGGCATCGAGCACCGCGGCGGCCTTCAGCCCGTGCCGCGCAGACGCTTCGCGCTGCAGGCTGCCGAGACTGAATGGCAGCGGTGCGGGGTCGTGCTCCGGCGTGGTCTCCATCGTGACGACCTTGCCTGTCCCGCCCTGCACCCGGGCGGCCACGGCCTTCACCTGCTCTGCATCAATTGTGTGCCCTGCGTGGTCCAGCAGTACTGCGGGCGCGATCCACTGCATCGGCACAGCCGCGCCGGCAAGATCAAACGTGGTGGCAAGATCGAAGTAGGGCTTCGGCACGAATGAGCGGATCGTGCGCTCGCGGCGCACGATGAGCGCCAGCACCGGTGTCTGCACGCGGCCCACATGCAGTGTCCCGTCCTTGCCACCCGCTCCGAACGCTGCGGTCAGCGCCATCGTGAGGTTCATGCCGGCGAGCCAGTCAGCGTGCGCGCGACCCAGGCCGGAGTAGTAAAGCTGCAACGTCCGCTCGCCGGGCAGCAACTGTGACAGTGCCCGGCGGATCGACGCCGCATCCATGGCCGACAGCCACAGGCGCGACACCGGTCCGCGCCAGCCCGCAATCTGCATCATCTCGCGGGCAATCACCTCGCCTTCACGGTCCGCGTCAGTCGCGATGACCACCTCGTCCGCCTGCTTCAGCAGGCGCACCACGATGTCGAACTGTGCCTTCACCGCCGGCTTGACCTGCACCGCCCACCGTTCGGGCAATACCGGCAGCAGATCGAGTTTCCAGGCGGCAAGCGCAGGCACATACTGCTCGGGTTTCGCCTGTTCTACCAGATGGCCGATGCACCAGGTCACCGTCACGCCGTCGCCCGTATACGCGCCGATAGCCCCACCGCGAGCGCCCACGTGCGGTGCCAGATCCTTCGCCTGCGACGGCTTCTCGCAGATATACAGCTTCATGCCGACCTCCATCCGGGATGGGGTCCGCTTCCCTGGTAACGCGCGTGGGGCAAATGTTATGGAGACGCTCAGTCGCCGCAGCGGCAATCGACGTGCGATACGGTGGACTCGTGGTCCGGGCCAGCAGTTTCCATCCCGTCCAGTTCGAACTGCCGGTCGAGGAAATCGGCTTCGCGCAGCAGATCGGCATAGCTGGCATATCCGGTGAGAAACCGCTGGCCACTCACATGCTCCTGGTTGAGCCACCAGACCACCCGTGTGTGGTCTGCCCGGATCGCGCTGACAAGTTTGCGCCGGCCTTTCAGGAAACACAGGTCGCAGTTGCCCAGATCGCCGGCGGGATCGAGCGCAAGGTTAAACGGCTGCCCCGCCCACCAGCGCAGCACGTCTACTTTGTTGACACCCGCACGTGCGAGCGGCAGATACGGCAGTCCGGCACTGTTGTCATGGCCAGGTGCCAGCATGCGGGCCACTCGCCGCGGCTCATCCGCCCGGATGCCCATGACCGAATCCCAGTCTTCATACCCGAGTGAGCGCATGAACGCCTCGCCCACGCGGACCTTGAGATTGGAGGTACACAGACGGTGGCGGACATTGGGCACATAACGCTTCTGCGCAATCAGGCGCGCGAACGGTTCGCCGTGGCGCGAAGCAGAATGGAAATCCACAAAACGCCACTCGGGTCGACGGAACCCGCCCGGTCCCTGCCCG